>JASHTA010000090.1 GCA_030040795.1 Gammaproteobacteria bacterium
GGCAGCTGCACGAGGATGCCGTGCACCGACGGATCGGCGTTCAAGACATCGATCCGGCGGAGCAGCTCCGCCTGAGCGACATCGGCCGGCAGCTCGATGAGCTCGGACCGGATCCCGACCTCCTTGCAGTCGGAGATCTTGCCCCGGACGTAGACCTGAGAGGCCGGATTGTTGCCGACCAGGATGACCGTGAGGCCAGGTCGTACGCGGTGCCGTGCGACCATCCGCTCGATGTCCGCCTTGATCTGCTCGCGGATCGACTTCGCGATCGCTTTTCCGTCGATGATTCTCGCGCTCATGCTCGCTTCGGGCCTCAAGTCCGCGCCTGCGCTACGATAGCCCGGATCGCCCCGTCCGTGGAAATCAATCCCCGCTATCGCAGCTATCGGCTGGCGGGATAGCCGTCCGCCCCGAGCCGGCGCGGCAGTCACGCGGGCTTGATATGGAAAATCCGCTCCGCGTTGCGGTGGTACACCTTCGCTTTGTCCGCGTCGGAGAGCGGCGCGGCATCCATGAACGCCACGGCGGGCGCGGTCGGCTGGTACGGGTAGTCGATCGCCCACAGTACATTGTCCGCCCCGAGCTTCCTGACCGAGTAATCGAGCGCCAGAGGGTCCTCCACTCCGCTCGTCGTGATGACGAAGTTGCGCTTGAAGTACTCCTCCATGGTGAGCTGGGTCTTCGGCGCCCGGCGCATCACCTGCGCGCGGCTGTTCATGAACGTGATGCGCCAGATCCAGAAGTGCACCGCCTCGCCCATGTGGCCGATACAGATCTTGAGCTTCGGGAAGCGATCGAACAGGCCGCTCGCCATCATGCGCACCGCGTGAGTGCCCACCTCCACGCCGTAGGCCCACATCGCGGAGTCCATGCCGTACTCCCGGAGAGGACCTTTGAGGCCCTCCGAGGGGGCCCGGGGGTGGATGTAGATGCAGCGGTCGAGCGCCTCGGCGGCCTCGAGGATCGGCCAGAACTTCGGATCGTCGAAATACTCGTTGTTCGTGTGCGAATTGACGATGAAGCCGTTCAGATGCAGCTTTCCGATGGCGCGCTCCATCTCCTTGGCGGCGCGCTTCGGCGATTGAGGCGCGAAGGCCGCGAGCCCGGCGAACCGGGCCGGATGGCGCGAGATCACCTCGGCCAGGCGATCGTTGGCGAGCGTCGCAAGCTCGCAGGCCGTATCGGCGTCGAACATCTGTACGCCGGGCGCCGTGAGCGACAGCAACTGGATGTCGACGCCGTACTCGTCCATTTCCCGAAGCCGCTTGCCTTCGATGTCGAGCAGACCGTCGAGGAACTTCATGTCCCCGTAGCCCGGCTGCGCATCGTAGATGCCCTTCACGAGCGGCAGGTCGGCGCTGTCGCCGGGCGCCCGCGCGACCTTCTGCAGCTCCCGCGCCACCTCCGGTATGGAGAAGGCTTCCTCGGTGGCGATCTTGCGGATTTTTCCGGCCATGGCGGCATTCCTCGGCTGTTCGGGTAAGGCCGCGACGATACACCCGGCCCAGGGAGCGCAGCTACGTCGGCTGGCGAGCGTAGCTACGTCCGCGGTCGGACGAAGTCCTCCACCGGACCTCCGTAGCGCGCGCCGCGGATGCGCCAGATCTTGCCGTCCGCGAGCGTATAGAAGATGAAGCTCACGAACTCGACGGGCTTGCCGACCTCGAAATTGAGCCCGTGCTTGCGGTAGTCGCGGAACGGCTCGAACCGCGAGGGCATCGCGACGGCACACACATCGCCCTGAAGGGCGAACTGCGCAATCTCGACGTGCTCGCGGCAGTACTGGTGAAAGTCCGCGTAGAACTCGGCGATCTGCCGCGGACTCGTGAGCGTCAGCGTGCCGACCTTGTAGGTCACGTCCGCAGCGTAGTAGGCGATCTGCCGCTCGTACTCCTTGCGGTTGAAGTGACCGAGATAAGCCTCGAGATCGGCCCGCGATCTCACGCGGGCGGCGTCGTGTTGCGAGTCGGCCATCATGATTCGTGCGGTCAGCTGCCGGAAAGAATGCGCGCCTTGATCGCCTCGTACTCCGAGTCGGTGATCAGGCGGTCGTCGAGGAGCCTCTTCGCTTCCTGCAGGCGATGAGCGGCGTCGAGCCCTGGCGCGGCCGTCTGCCCGCCGGATGCGGGCGGCGCCGATCCCGCGCCCTGGCTCGAGCCGAAGCCGCCGGCGATTTGAAAGCCGCCGGAGCGCGCACGGAGCTCCTCGAGCTCGCGGATACGGCGCTTCTCGCGCCACGCCTGGTCCTGCGCCTGGCAGATCCGATACACCGCCTGCGCCTGCGTCTTGCGCAGGCCGCCGAACGAGTAGAGTCGCGAGCCCGTGGCACCCTCCGACGCGAGATCCGTCGATGCGCCCGCGCGCACCAGGAGAGTCGCGCTGACGACCCCGACGCTCAGCGTCACATCCTCGAGGTCCTGCCAGCGAATGTTCGCGACATCGAAGCCGCCGATCAGCCTGCGGTTGATCCACACGAGCCGCCCGCTCGTCGCGGCAATGAGCAGGCGCCGGCGGGTAAGCGCGAACAGGCGGCGCTGGACGGCCCAGGCCTCCAGGGTCTCAGTCGGGATGAGGATCGAGCGCAAGTCCCCGAGAGGACCGCGCAGGCTCGGCTCGTCCGGTTGCGCCTGGGAGCTCATGAGGCGTCATTTTAGCCCTCATCGCGAAGGTGCGGCGGGCGCCGAAGGCGGCGTCCCGGCGGGAGCGGGCTGACCGGCAGGAGCGGGCTGGCCGGCGCCCGCAGGCGCAGGAGCGCCCTCCCCCGCACGCGTCGCGAGCAGCTGCCGGATCTCCCGCAGCTTGCCCTCGATCACCTGGGCGTTCGCGCTGCCCATGCGAAGCAGCGTCTTCTGGCCGGCCGACAGCGCCTCGAGCTTCGGATCGGCATACACGTACATCACGTTCGGCTGCATGAGCTCGATCGGCCCCTGCACGTCCGGCGTCTGGAGCAGATGATCGATCACCGCGATCACGCGGTCGTTGAAGTATTCCGTCGGATAGCCGAGGTCCTCGTAGGCCTGCTGGAAGAGCGGATAGAAGTGGAAGTAGACCGAGACGAGCTGCTTCGCATCGACGGACTTCACCAGATCGACGAAGGGCGTATAGCGCTGAAAGTTGTTGGGATCGAGGGTGACATGGCCAGGCGTACCGACGACCGCGAAGCTGCCCGCGGTCGGTTGGATCGGGCGCAGCTCCACGGCCACCTTGCGGCGCGGCAGGTTATCGACCGTCGCGACGATGTGGCGGACGAGGCTCTGCGGGATGAGGAACTTCGCGAGGGCCCCGGAGAGCCCCGTGAGCGCGCCGCCGACGGTGGAGTCGCTGTCGTTCAGCGCCGGAAGAGGCTGAGAGGCGCCCGCGCCGCCGGAGGGCACGGGATGCTCGATGGCGGGCTCGCTCGGCGCCGGCGGGGGCTGCTCAGCGTGCGGCGGCGGTGCGGCGACCCGAACGGTGTGGCGCGCGTAACCGTAGTAGTAGTACAGCACGGCTGCGACCACCACCACGGCCGCTCCCGCGCCCCACGCGATCCGCTTCTCGGGCGTCATGTCACCTCCAGAGCGTCACATCTTGCCTCACGCGGCTCCGCGGGTGAAAGCCCAGTCGAGAAGCCGGCTCGTGAGCCCGCCGCCGAGGCTCGCTCCCGTCACGTCGCCGAGGCCGTATTCCCGCTTCCCGAGTATCGCCTGCGCGGCACGGATGCCGCTGCGCACGGCCGGGCCGATGCCCTCGCACATATCGCGGGTGGCGAGCCCAGCGGCGTCACCCGCGATGAATGCATTCTCGATGCGGACGACATCCACGTTCCCACGCAGGAAGTAACTATAGCCGGAGGGCTCGTAGGACGCTCCTCGCGCGAGCTTGCGGCTCAAGGAGCGCGTGAGCAGGGTCCAGTGCTGCTTGATGTCCTGGCCTCGGCGCTTGATCCGCTCGGCCATCCCGCCCACCCCGATGTTCAGCCAGCCGTTCGCCTTCGGGACGTACCAGGAATAGCCGGGCAGGCCGTGCTCGAAGAACCACAGATGGCAGTCCGGGTCCTGCCAGTCGTACGCGAACTCGTGCTCGAGAGTCACCGTCTGCAGCTCGCTCGCGCGCGGATTGGCCTCGCGAAAGAGGGCACGGTAGACGGGGCACCGCGTGCCGCCCGCGCCGATGAGATACCGGCAGCGATAGGTGTCGTCGATCGAGTAGCCGCCGTCCGCCTCGCGGCGCACGGTGCGTACGGTGTGCCGCTCCACGGGGGCGCCCGACCGCTCGAGCAGCCAGGCGTCGAACTCGAAGCGGCGGATCGAGTGCTGCACGCACCCGAGCCGCAGATGCAGTCCCTTGAGGTGGGCATGCAGCCGATCGAACGTCAGGAACCTGTGCGGATAGTCGGCCGGGTCCATCTCGAGGTCCTTCACGACCTCCGGCGTGATCCAGCCGGCACACAGCTTCAGTCTCGGGAAGCTCTCCTTGTCCAGCACGAGGACATCCGCGCCCGCCTGCTTCAGCTTCCAGGCAGCAGTCGAGCCGGCAGGACCTCCGCCTACGACCACGACGTCCCACAGCTTCACGGTCCGTTCTCGATCAGCTCGGATACAGATAGGCGCGGGTGAGCGGAATATCGTGGTAGTCGCGCGGGGCGAAGACGACCTGGAACAGCTGCAGCGTCCCGGTCGCGAACGCGGCGAC
>JASHTA010000091.1 GCA_030040795.1 Gammaproteobacteria bacterium
TGCGCGGCCTGCTCCGCCGTGACCGTGTCGACCCTGAACGCCGCTTGCGCCCCGGAGCTCAGCGCCGTACCGAAATAAAGGGGCGAGCGCGTATCGGTGGCCTCGTGAATGAACAGGCCCCGCTTCGGGTCCGACCGCTCGACCGTAAAGCTGTACTCGTCGTCCTGCGGCAGCGCATCCGCCGAATCGATCCGCACCGCGCAGCGGCTGAATCCGTGCGGCACCTCGAGCGTATCGAACTCGACGACGGCGCGCCCCGATGCGGGCACGTCCACGCGCCGCGTCGCGACGGTCTGGCCATTCACCACGAGCGAGACGGTGCGCGATGCCGCCGGCGTGCCGTAGCCCGCGATCACCGCCTGAACGCGCGCGTCCCGGGGGTTCCACACCTCGCCCGGCGCGGACACGCTCTCGACGGCCCAATTCGGCTCGGCCGCCCCGCCGACCGAATGCAGCACCAGAGTGACATTCGCCGGCAGCGCCATCTCTGCGAAGCTCGGCGGCATGCTCGTCCGCTGCATGTCGCTGAACAGGTGCAGCTCGATCGGCGTGCCCGCGGTCCCGGCCATCGAGCGCACGGCAGCCGCGAGCGCGGCGAAGCTGCTCCGCAAGTCCGTGGGCTCGATGCTTTGCACGGCCGCGCGCAGCGCGCTCAGATCGCGCGTCGCCTGCGTGAGCGCGCTCACCTCCGAGGAGAGCGCCAGTACCTGAGCGCGCTCTCCCGCGCGCTTGTGCGCGAGCACGGCGAGCGCCTCGCGTTTCGCGTCGGCGAGCCGGGTGCCGGCGCGCATGCTGAACGAGTCGTCGATCACGAGGACGCGCAACTTCGCAGGCGGCGCAGCGGCCGCGAACCGCATGACGTACGGCTGCGCGAACGCGAGCGCGACGAGCAGCAGCACGGCAAGCCGCAGCGCAAGCAGCAGCCAGTAGCGCAGCCGCCGGCGGCGCGTGGCGTTCTCCTCGCGCGGCTCGAAGAACATGAGCGAGCTGAAAGGCAGCGGCTCGCTGCTGTGCCGGCGCAGCAGGTGCAGGTAAAGCGGCAGGCCGACGGCGAGAGCGCCCGCAAGAAAGGCTGGAGCGATGAAGCCCACGGGTCCTCGCTCAGTTCCGTCCCTGCCGGACGGTGAGATACTCGCGGAGCGCCGCATCGAGGGGCTGGTCCGTCACGAGCAGCTGATAAGTGATGCCCGCTCCGCGCGCCGCGACGCGCAGCGACTCGATGTGCCGGGAGATCCGCTCGCGGTAGCGGCCCTCGGCGTACTCGGCCGTCACCGGGAAGCGCATCCGGCTCTCCAGATCGACCAGCACGGCGGAGCCGCCGATGCGCGGCTTGAGCTCGCTCGGATCGAGGATGTGGAACAGCACCACCTCGTTCCCGCGATACCTGAGCGGCTCGATCGCGCGGATGACCGTCTCGGGCGCCACGTAGAAGTCGGAGAGCATCACGACGATGCCGCGGCGGCGCACGAAAGCCTCGACGTGCGAGAGCGGCGCCTCGAAGCGCGTGCGCGCCCGCGGCTCGGCGTGCTCGAGCCCCGTGAGCAGCCGGTGCAGCTGCCCGTGCCGCGTGGAAGGCCGCACGTAGTTGCGCACCTCGTCGTCGAAGACGACGAGTCCCGCCGCGTCGCGCTGCTTGCGGATCGCGAGATAGGACAGCGAGGCGGCGATGTACCGCGCGTAGTCCATCTTGTTGACCGCGTGGGATGCATAGCTCATCGAGTTGCTGGCATCGAGCAGCAGCGTGAGGAGGCTGTTGGTCTCGCCGCGATAGCGCTTGAGATAAGCGCGCTCGGTGCGCGCGAAGACGTTCCAGTCCACGTGGCGCAAATCGTCGCCCGGAACGTATGCGCGGTATTCCGCGAATTCCTGGCTGAAGCCGAAATCCGCGGAGCGGTGCAACCCGGCGACGAACCCGTCGACGACCGTCTTCGCGACGAGATCGAGCCCGGAGATGGCGCTCAGCAGCGCCGGATCGAGAAAGCGCTGGACTGCTGCGCTCACTCGGCTGCCTCCCTCACGATGCCACCGCGCTCATCGCGCCGCCGCGGTGGGAACCGGAACGTGCGCGATGAGCTGGCGGAGGATCTCATCCGCGCTCACGCGGTCCGACTCGGCGTGAAAGTTGAGCAGAATCCGGTGCCGCAGCACCGGGATGGCGAGCGCGCTGATGTCCTCGTAGCTCACATGGTAGCGCCGGTGCGCGAGCGCCCGCGCCTTGGCCGCAAGGACGACGAACTGCGCCGCCCGCACGCTCGCTCCGTAGCTCACGTACTTCTCGACGATTGCCGGCGCGCCCTCGCTCCCGTGGCGCGTCGCCCGCACCAGCTGCACGGCGTAGCGCGCAACGGACTCCCCGATCGGCACGCGGCGCACCAGGTCTTGAAAGTCGAGCAGCTCCGCGGCATGGGTCACTGCATCGACCTGCGCAACGTGAGTCGCCGTCGTGCGATCGACGACCTGAACCTCCTCCTCGGCGCTCAAGTAGTCGAGCACGGTATTGAACAGGAACCGGTCGAGCTGTGCCTCCGGCAGCGGGTAAGTGCCCTCGAGCTCGATCGGATTCTGCGTGGCGAGCACGCAGAACGGCCGCGGCAGCTCGTAGTGGTTGCCGCGCACCGTGCAGGAAAGCTCCTGCATCGCCTCGAGCAGCGCGGACTGGGTCTTCGGAGGAGTCCGGTTGATCTCATCGGCCAGAACGATGTTGCCGAAAATCGGGCCCGGCACGAACGTCCAGCGCCTGCGTCCGGTGCCCGCGTCCTCCTCGATGATATCCGTCCCGGTGATGTCGGCCGGCATCAGATCGGGCGTGAACTGGATGCGGCGGAACTCGAGCCCCAGCGTCTTCGCGATCGTCCGAACCATCAGCGTCTTCGCCGTACCCGGTAGCCCGGTGATGAGGCAGTGCCCGCCGACGGTGAGCGCCGTGAGGATCTGCTCGATGACCTCATCCTGCCCGACGATCACCTGTCGCACCTGCGCGAGGATGGCGTCGCGCACCGCGTGAAAGCGCGCGACGCGCCGCTCCAGGTCCGATGTGAGATCGATGTCGGCCACTGTGCTCATGGATGCTCTCTTTTCATTGACACGTGAGTGCTATCGGTTGGTTTGCTGGCCCGTGAGCGTCAGCAACAGCTTCTGCGCGGGGCGGTAATCGGGCGCCACCTCGAGCGAGGCGACCACGGCGTCCTGGGCCTCATCGCGCCTGCCGGCCGCAAAATACGCCTGCGCCAGCTCGAACTCCGCCGACGCCTTGTCGAGCGGATGCAGCGCGAGCACGGCCCGGTACTCCCGGATCGCCCCGTCGTAGTTCTTCTGCTGAAGCCACAGCCGCCCGAGGTGGCGGTGCAGGTCCTCGTCGTAAGCCGGATCGATGTAATTGATGCGGTCGAGCGTCGCGGCCGCCTCGTCGGGATGCCCGAGATCCTCCTCGAGCTGCGCGAGCTCCTTCAGCGTGTCGGGGCGGCGGCCGCCGCGCTTCTCGTAGAGCGTGAGCGCCCCGGCCGCCGCCTGCCGGTCCTTCTTCGCAAGATCGGCTGCGGCGAGCAGCTCGTACGCGTTCCCGTCGTAAACATAATCGGGATACATCCGGACGATCGCATCGCCCTGCCGGATCACCTCGTCGTACTGCTTGTCCTGCAGAGCTTCCGTGAGATGGGCGAGACCCTTGTGCCACGCGTCGAAGCTCGCGAGGGTCGTGGCGACCCCTGCGTAGAGCCAGGCCTGGAACTGCTTGTCGAGCTGCTCCGGAGTCAGTCCGAGCGTCTCCTCGATCGCCTGGGGGGTCGTCTTGCGCTGCGCGTAGGCATGCACCATGTCATTGAGCTTATCGCTGCCCCAGCGGCTCTGGATGTAATCGCAGATGCGTCCGGCCTCGAAGTAGGACACCTCCACCTGCGCGGCGTACGTGGGCCGCACGAAGCCCCGATCGAGATCGGCGACCGGCAGCAGCTTGTGATCGCGCAGCGCCGCGACGACGTCCGGCGTCATCGGATCGCCCCACTCCGGCGAGACCTGGGTCTCCTCATG
>JASHTA010000092.1 GCA_030040795.1 Gammaproteobacteria bacterium
TCGGAGAGCGACTGGAAAGGCTTCCAGGCGCTCACCGCCGAGCTCGGCGGCCGCATCCAGATTGTGGGCGACGACAACCTCGTCACGAACCCGATCTACATCCGCCGGGGCATCGCGGAGAAGACTTGCAACGCCGCGCTCATCAAGCTCAACCAGATCGGCACCGTCAGCGAGACGATCGACGCCATCGAGCTGTGCCGCAAGGCGGGCTGGCGCTACGTCATCTCGCATCGCTCGGGCGAGACCGAGGACACGTTCATGGCCGACTTCGCCGTCGCCATGGGTGGCGGGCAGATCAAGACCGGCTCGCTCTGCCGCTCCGAGCGCATCGCGAAGTACAACCGGCTGCTCGAGATCGAGGCCGAGCTCGGACCCGCCGCGCTCTTCGGCGCCTGAGGCCGCCGCTCGTCTTACATAAGGACAGGGAAGCTCGAACCCCAGGAGGCAGTGCAGTAAAAAACTTATATAATTCAATATCTTATGTTCACGCCATCCTGAGCCCGGGATCACAGCCGAGCGCAGCGTTCGAGAGCAGAGTGACACGCCATGAAACGCTCGAAAAAAGTCGCTCGCCTCGATCCGTCCAAGGCGCTCAAGCTCCATCGCGAGGAGATCCGGCGTCTCGTCGAGGAGAATCGCGCTCGCAATCCGCGCGTGTTCGGCTCGGTCCTGGGTGGAGAGGAGACCGATCAGAGTGGTCTCGACATCCTCGTCGATCCTTTACCCGGCACCACGCTCTTTGATCTCGGCGGACTGCAGATCGCTCTTGAGGATCTGCTTGGCATCAGGGTGGATCTACTGACGCCAAGCGATCTATCCCCGCGGTCGCGTGAGAAGGTGCTCGGCGAAGCCGTGCCCGTCTGAGCGACGGCGAGACGCACGCACCCACGCACCCGCGCACCCGCGCGCCCACACACTCGCACGCTCGCGCGCCCGCATGCCTGCGCGCCCCACCCCACACACGCCTGCGCGAGCCGCTACGCCTTCTCCGGCGCCCTCGTCTTCAGCTGCGAGAGGTCCCGCACGGCCCCGCGTGCGGCGCTCGTAGTAAGCGCGGCGTAGGCTTGTAGAGCCGTCGATACGCGCCGGGGGCGCGGCTCTGCTGGATGCCAGGCCGCGGCGCCTCGAGAGACCATGGCGGTGCGCCGCCGGACGAGCTCCGCCCCTTCCACGGCTAGAGTGATCACGCGACCCGGGATGTCGATGATGATGGTGTCGCCCTCCTCCACCAGCGCGATCGTGCCGCCTTCGGCCGCCTCGGGCGACACGTGGCAGAGCGACAGGCCCGCGGTTCCGCCGGAGAAGCGTCCATCGGTGATCAGTGCGCAGGACTTGCCGAGGCCCTTCGCCTTGAGGTAGCTCGTCGGATAGAGCATCTCCTGCATGCCCGGGCCGCCGCGCGGACCCTCGTAGCGAATGACCACTACATCGCCGGGATGGATGCGGCCGCCGAGGATCGCCTCGACGGCGGCCTCCTGGCTTTCGCAGATGCGCGCTCGGCCGGAGAACTTCAGGAGCGAAGGATCGACGCCTGCGGTCTTCACGATGCAGCCATCCTCCGCCAGGTTGCCGTGGAGCACCGCGAGGCCGCCATCCGCGCTGTATGCATGCTCCGCGCTGCGGATCACGCCGGCGCGCCGGTCGAGATCGAGCGAGGCATAGCGCTTCGACTGACTGAACGGTTGCACGGTCCGCACGCCGCCGGGCGCTGCGCGATAGAACTCGCTGACCTCGGCATCCGGATCGCGCCGGACATCCCACTTCTGCAGAGCCTCCGCGAGCGAGTGCGCGTGGACAGTGTGAACCTCTCCATGGATGAGACCCGCGCGCTCGAGCTCGCCGAGGATCGCCATCACGCCGCCTGCTCGATGCACATCCTCGAGGTGCACGTCCGAGCGCGACGGGGCGACCTTGCAGAGGTTCGGGACACGGCGCGATAGCCGGTCGATGTCGCGCAGCGTGAACTGCACGTCGGCCGCATGCGCGGCGGCGAGGAGGTGCAGGATGGTGTTCGTGGATCCGCCCATGGCGATGTCGAGCGCCATCGCGTTCTCGAAGGCCTCGAACGTCGCGATCGAGCGGGGCAGGACGCTGTCGTCGTCCGATTCGTAGTGGCGGCGTGCCATCTCGGTGACGAGGGATCCCGCCCGGCGCATCAAGCGCTCGCGATCCGCGTGCGTCGCGAGAACGCTGCCGTTGCCCGGGAGGGCGAGGCCGATCGCCTCCACCAGGCAGTTCATCGAATTCGCCGTGAACATGCCGGAGCACGACCCGCACGTGGGGCAGGCCGACCGCTCGATATCGGCAAGCTCGTTGTCGGAGACGCCGGAGTCCGCCGCGGCGACCATCGCATCGATGAGGTCGATCGCCCGCGTGCCCGGGCCCGAGCGGACCCGCCCGGCCTCCATGGGGCCCCCGGAGACGAACACCGTCGGAATGTTGAGCCGCAGCGCGGCGATCAGCATGCCCGGCGTGATCTTGTCGCAGTTGGAGATGCACACCAGGGCGTCCGCGCAGTGCGCGTTCACCATGTACTCGACGGAGTCTGCGATCAGATCGCGCGAGGGCAAGCTGTAAAGCATGCCGTCATGGCCCATCGCGATGCCGTCGTCTACGGCGATCGTGTTGAACTCGCGGCCGACGCCACCGGCGTCGGCGACTTCCTGGGCGATGAGCCGGCCCACGTCTCGCAGGTGCACGTGGCCGGGGACGAACTGCGTGAACGAGTTGGCGATCGCGATGATCGGCTTGCCGAAGTCCTCGTCCTTCATGCCTGTGGCGCGCCACAGGCCGCGCGCACCGGCCATGTTGCGGCCGTGGGTGGTGGTTCTGGAACGGTATGTTTTCACTGCAGGCTCTCCGATGCCGGTACTCTCGCACAGCGCGGGGGCGGCGTCGAATCACCCCGCGCGCCTTCGAGGGCGCGCGGCAGCAGGGCAGCTCGCAATGGCAACGCGAGGTCGAGGCGGACGCGAGGCGGACGCGAGGCGGAGGAGGCATCAGCCTCGCCGCCCCGCGTCCTACCGCGAATCGCTCGTCGGGCTTACTTCCCGAAGTTCAGCTTCACAGTGAGATACCACTCTCGCGGCGCGTTGATGTAGCCATCATCCACGCCCGCGCCGTAGTTGACCGACCCCGCAGTGAAGTAGCGATCGTCCGTGAGATTCGTGCCGCCGAGCGCCACGTCATACATCCCGTTCGCCGACACATAGTGGATCGAAGCATCGAACTCGCGGGTGACGGGCCGCTCGAGCCCCGGAGTATTGAGCGAGTCCAGGAACATCGGGGTCGTGTAAGTGAAGACCGGGATGAAGCGGAGGATCGCCTCGTTGGGCAGCACGTAGTCGTACGTCGGATCGAACGTGAACTTCCACCGCGGCGTGTAGGGCAGCTGCGCATTGAGCTGCGAGACACCAGGCCAGAGATAGTCGCACACCGGCCGCGTGGCTCCGCCGATCAGCACGGCCTGCACCGGACAGACCGTGGTGCCGTCCGGATTGGCGTACTGCGGAATGTTGGCGGCCGAGTTCACGTACGTGTAGTAGTCGTCGATATACGACGCCGACCCGTTAAGGTGCAGGCCGCCTGGGAGCAGCGACTGGACCTCGACCTCGGCACCTCTGATGATCGCGTTGCCGGCGTTCGTATACACCGGCGAGATGCCCTGCTGGATGTTGAGCTGGATGCCGTCGTAGTTCGTGTAGAACACGTCCGCATTGACGAGCAGATGGTGGTTGAGCCACTCGGACTTCACGCCGAGCTCCCACTGCTTGGCGTACTCGGGACCGAAGCGGGCAGCGGTCGGGTCGGGGATGAGAGCCGAGAGGCGCGTCGTCCAGCCGCCCTGCTTGAAGCCCTTGCCCCAGGTTGCGTACGCCATCACATCGTCGTTGAAGTGATACTGGATGCTCGCCGTTGGCGTGGACACATGCCACGCCTGGCTGTCAGGCGTCAACGGGAAGTACAGGTAGTAGGAGCTGCCCAGGGCAGCGGCGGCCTGGAAAGCAGGATCCTCGTTGTAGGGCGGCGTGAAGCCTGGGACAGGCAAGAAGGGGGTGATCCCCGACCCCGAGCACGCGGTCTGCCAGCACTCCGAGCCGTACGGGAAGGAGTTGAGATCGCCCTGTCCGCCGAGGAAGTAGGTCTGCGCGTCGGTGTAGCGCTCGCCCGCGATGAATTCCCAGTGATCGTTGAGCGAGTAATCGAGGTGCACGAACGCCGCGTAGTACGTGTTCTGCACGTCGTTCGCGTCGCTGTCGTAGATGTCGAGCAGGCCTTCGAACGGCACATAGTCGTGTACGTACCCGTACTCGTTGAAGTAGTAGAGGCCCCCGACGTAGTTCAAGCGGTTGTCGAGCGCCTTGCCGATCAGCTGAAACTCCTGCGAGATCTGCCACTGATGCTGCTGGTCCGTCACCTCGAGGAGCGTCTCCGGCGTGCCGTCGAGATCGGTGCCGATATCCCACAGGTCCTGCCGGTAGGCGGTGATCGACTTCAGCTGCATCGTGTCCGAGAGCGTATAGACGCCGTTCAGCGAGAACCCGAAGATGTCCTGGCGCGCGTAGTCGGGGCCGTTCGCGTAGGTCGTGTCGTAGTTCCCCGTCTGCATCGTCGACGAGGAGAAGAAGATGCGCGGCTGGTTCGTTCCGCAGTAGGAGTGCGGGTTGCTCAGATTGCAGCCGATGTTCCCGTACGCCGCAAGGTTGTTGTAGTTGTAAGCCGGATTGACGCCGGGGAACGGAACTTGGCCTGCGGGAACGCCGACGTAGCCGGCGCCGATCAGTGCCGCACCGCCAGTCGATATTCCGGGCACGCGCCCGCGCGGCTGCGAGCAGACCGAAGAGAACAAATTGTTGGTGGGGGTGCCAACCGGCGCGCCGCCGGGTACAGCGGCGACCGCGCCCGCAATCCCCGATACACCGTTGGCGATGCACAGGTCATACAGAGTGGAGAACGTGGACCCGTACGGTGACACTCCCGGCGCCAGCGCAGGGAAGCCCGCCGGCGGATAGCCCGGAAGCGCCGCTCCGAGATTTCCGACATAGCTGGAGATCACGACGTTCGGCAGAGCTTCCTGATCCTCATGCGTCCAGTCGCCCTCGAACGTGATGTTGAGCTTGTCGGTGGCCTTCCAGAGCAACTTCCCGCGCATGGCGACCACGCCCGTGCCGCCATAGGCATCTCCGGTGGTATCGCCGGCCTTCGGGTAGGCGTCCTGCGCGTCAACCACGTACGGCGCATCGCCGACCGCACCGTTGGTTGGATAGGGAATCACTTTCTGATAACCGTCCTGCTGTTGCGAGGACACGGTGATGCTCGAGAGGAGCACGTCGCTGACGATGGGAATGTCGGCGGTGAATCCAACGTCGCGCTCGTTGTAGCTGCCCCCTGTCGCCGTGGCAGTAAAGCTCGGCGTGTTCCCAGGGGTATGTGTGACGATGTTGATGGCGCCACCGATGGTGTTCGCGCCGAACAGGGTGCCTTGCGCACCCTTCAGGATCTGGACTTGGTCCACATCGAGCAGGTCTACGTTGGCGCCGATCGTGCGCGCGAGGAAGACGCCGTCGACATACACGCCGACGCCGGGGTTGAGGTTGAACGCAAAATCGTTCTGGCCGATGCCGCGGATCGAGGCCGAGAGGACGGAACGGTCGCCCGAGAACGGCGAGCCGCCCTCCAGGTCGACGCCCGGCGAAAGGGCAGTCAGTGATTGCAGGTTGAGGATGTTCTTCTCCTGCAGCTCCTCGTTGGAGAAGGCCTGCACGGAGATCGGAACGTCCTGGACGTTCTGCGAGCGCTTGGTCGCCGTGACCACGACCTCCTGCAGCTGGTTGCTGCTTGGCGGCGAGGCCTGAGCCGTGCTCGGCTGGGGGCCGTTCTGCGACGCCTGGTCCGACTGTTGCGCAAAGGCACTTGCCGCTCCCAGAGCGAGCGCCGCCCCCACCGCACAGGCCGAGCACAGTCGTCCGAAGCCTCCGATGCCCCCGGTGCCCTTCGACCTCAACGTCAATGCGATTGTCATGGCATTCCCCTCAAAATGCGTCCTACGCCCCTCGAACCGAGCGTTCAGGTGGCGACCGGGTGAGCCCGGATTGCTTCGGCTGTCCGGACCTCCGCGGCGCGGCTCATTCTTGTTGCCGCCACGTTGTAACGACCCGACCGATGCTGTCGAGCCTAGCGCGCGCTACCGCACGCGCGCGCGGACCAGAGCGCAACGGGTATCGACCCGAAGCGCAATCATACGCCGGGCCGGCACCGGCGCACTTCTGTATTATTCTTGCAACACTGCTGTGGGCGCCAGCGGCTGTGGCGTCCTCGGAGACGCCGGGAGACATCGGGCGCCGCTAGCGGTAAGTGTTGTTGGACGTGTGATCGCCGGCGAGCCAGCGGCGCAGCTCCGCGCGAGCCTTGCCGAGCTGGTCGCGATTGATCGCCTCCACTTTCGGATGATCGAGCGTGAACTCGCAGATCATCCCGTCCGGATCGGCGACGTATACCGAGCGGCAGTATCCGTGCTCCAGCACATACGTCCGCGGCGGCTTGATGCCCGCCGCCTCGATCCGCCGCTCGATGCCCTGCTGGGTCTCGCGATCGACCTTCAGCGCGATGTGATGAAACGGCGTCTCCGGCATCTTCGGCCCGAAGAGCGCCTGATCCTCGGGATTCGCGAACTGGAAGAAGGCGAGCGCGCCTCCGTCCGCCAAGCCGAAGAAGCAGTGGCAGTAGGTGCGCACCGCGCCGAACAGCTCGTCGCTCTCGCACCAAGTCGCCAGGAGCGGCAAGCCGATCACATCCTCGTAGAAGCGGCGCGTCGCCTCCAGGTTGCGCGAGACGTAGGCCGTGTGGTGCAGCCGGCTAGGTAGCTTGGGTGCGGTCGCCATGGAAAGCCCTCCGGTGATGTTCCGCCCTTGGGATAATCATACCCTGGGCTTCATCGGCCCCACAGTTCCCGCGTCGCGATCCGGGCGCCCTCGACGAGCGCCTCGAACTTCGCCCACATGATCTTGGGGTGGACCCGTCGAATCATGTCGACCTGTGCGAAGCCGCAATCCGTGCCGGCGATGACGTTCTCGCGCCCGACGAGCTTGGCGAACCTCACGATGCGATCCGCGACGAACCGCGGATGCTCGACGCTGACGATGTGATGGGTGATCACGCCCGGAATCAGTATCTTTCCGGGCGGCAGCTTCACCTTCTCCCACACTCGCCACTCGTGCTCGTGCCGCGGGTTCGCGGCCTCAATAGAGTAGGCGCCGGCCCGTACCTTCAGGATGAGGTCGACGATGTCCTCGAG
>JASHTA010000093.1 GCA_030040795.1 Gammaproteobacteria bacterium
GCCATCACGGACTTCGATCTCTTCGTCACCACCACGTTCGACTCGCTGCTGGAGAGTGCCATCAACCTCGAGCGCTTTGGTGGTTCGTCCTCCACCGACGTGCTCGCCTATGCACCGAATCGGGTGGTGGATCTGCCCACCGAGCGCGACCAGCTTACCCGCCCGGTGGTGTATCACCTGTTCGGGAAGCTGTCCGCCTTTCCGACCTACGTGATCTCGGATGAGGACCTGCTGGAGTACATCTGTGGGCTGCAGAACGAGAGCCTGGTGCCGGAGAGGCTCTTTCACGAGCTGGAGCACAATCACCTGCTGGTGATCGGGAGCAACTTCTCGAACTGGCTGGCGAGGTTGTTCCTGCGGATGGCAAAGCGGCATCGGCTCTCCGACCCACGCGAGGTCGGAGAGGTCCTCGCGGACGATGAGGTGGCGCAGGACGAGCGGCTCATCGCCTTCCTGCAGCAGGTGAGTGTACGCACGAGGATCTACACGGGGGCGGAGCGGTTCGTCGCGGAGTTGCACGGCAGGTGGCAGAAGCGTCATCCCTCCAGCGCGGGTGCGCCGGGCAAGTTTGCCGGCTCCGCTCCCGCCGGTTTCTCTCCGATGCGCTTTGTACCCCCGGCGAGGGAGATGCCGGATCACGCGGTGTTCGTGAGCTATGCGCGGGAGGACCTCGCAGCAGTCCAGCGGATCAAGGCAGGCCTTGAGGCCGCGGGGATCACGACGTGGTTCGACATGGATCGCCTGGAGGCCGGAGATGACTACGACCGCAAGATCAAGCAGAACATCTCGCGCTGCTCGTACTTCATTCCTGTGATCTCGAGGACCACCGAGAGCCGCCTCGAGGGGTACTTCAGGCGCGAGTGGAGTTACGCACTCGATCGGGCGCGCAACATGGCCGAGGGGGCGCTGTTCATCCTGCCGGTGAGCCTCGATGGAACGAGTCCCCAGGATGCTCATGTCCCGGAGCGGTTCAAGGCGCTGCACTTCACGCAGCTCCCCAGCGGACAGGTCACTGAGGAGTTCGCCGCCCGCCTCAGCGAGTTCCTGCGGGGTCGCAGCGGATGAGCGCGGCGGAGACAAACACTCCAGAAGTTACGCGCGAGATCGGCGCTGCGAGCGTCGATGCGGATAATCCTTGGCTCGGACTTGCTTCCTTCACAGAAGAAACTCAGGGGTACTTCTTCGGTCGGGAGGGAGAGGTCGCCGAGCTCACCCGGCGGGTGCAGCGGAAGCTCCTCACCGTCCTCTTCGGCAAGTCGGGTCTGGGAAAGACCTCGATCCTGCGCGCGGGTCTCGTGCCGAGGCTTCGCGCCCAGGGGTACTTCCCCGTGTATCTGCGGATTGATTACGGACACGACTCGCCCGAGCCCGGCGAGCAGATCAAGCAGGCGATCGGCAAGGCAGCGACCTCCGGCGCGTGGACTCAGACGGGCGTGGCTTCTGCCGGTGAGTCGATCTGGGAGTTCCTGCATCACCGGGACGATGTGCTGAAGGATGCCTCCGGCCACACCCTCATTCCGCTGCTGATCTTCGATCAGTTCGAGGAGATCTTCACGCTCGCCCAGAGCGATGAGTTTGGCCGCACCCGAGCGGCTCGCTTCATCGAGGAATTCTCGGATCTCGTTGAGAACCGCCCTCCGAAAGCGCTCGATGCGAAGCTCGACAGCGATGAGAGCATCGCCGAGCACTTCGACTTCGGGAGGAGCGACTACCGGTTGGTGATTGCGCTCAGGGAGGACTATCTCGCACCGCTCGAGAGCCTCAAGAAGGTCATGCCGAGCCTCGCGCAGAACCGGCTGCGCTTGGCGCCGATGACGGGCACTCAAGCGCTCGAAGCGGTCTTACGGCCCGCCAACCGGTTGCGCCCCACGAAACCTCTGGTCTCCGAGGAGGTGGCCGAGGCAATCGTGCGATTCGTGGCGGGAGGCTCGGAGCTCTCGAACGCGGAAGTCGAGCCTTCGCTCCTGAGTCTCATCTGCCGGGAGCTGAATGAGCAGCGGATCGCGCAACATCGCAGCGAGATCTCCCAGGATCTGCTCGCCGGCTCGCACGAGACGATCCTGAGCAATTTCTACGAGCGCTCCCTCGCCGACCAGCCCGAATCGGTACGGCGGATCATCGAGGATGACCTGCTGACGGAGTCCGGGTACCGGGAGAACCTGGCGGAGGAGAGCCTGCTCAAGCGCTTCCAGGTCGCAGAGGCCGCCCCGGATGCGCTCGCGAAGCTCGTCAATCGAAGGCTCTTGAGGATCGAGGAGCGGCTGGACGTGCGGCGCGTCGAGCTCACCCACGATGTGCTCACCGGCATCGTCAAGGCGAGTCGCGACCAGCGTCATGAGCGGGAGGCAAAAGAAGCCGCCGAGCGCGCGCTCGCCGAACAACGCGCCCGCGAACAGGCCGCGCAACGAGCGCTACGGCGTACTCGGGCTGTCGCTGCTGGCTGCGGGCTACTCGCACTGCTCGCCCTCGCGGCGATGGCGGCGGCCTTCCTCAGCATGCAGCGAGCGCGGCGGGCGGAGCTGGTGGCCCGTCAGACCCGCGCGGTGTCCGAGCAGGCTCGGCAGCAGGCCGAGGGGCTGCTCGGCTTTCTGACAGACAACTTCGTACGTGAGCTCGAGACCTTCGGGCGCTATCAAACCATCGCGGAGCTGACGCAGCGGGAGATCGACTACTTCCAGCACCTGCCCCCGCAGCTCAAGGACCCACAAACCGTCCGCGGCGGCGGGCTCGCGCTCGTGAATCATGCCAATGCGGATTTGAACCTTGGGGATCTCACCACGGCCGGCCAGGACGCGTCCGAGGCCATCGCACTGCTCGAGCAGCTCCAGCGCATCGACAAGTCGGACGCCACTGTCGTCGCGCTCGGGCGCGCCTATGCAGCACGGGGGTCAGTTGCCGCAGACAGAGGTGAGTTGGAGGGAGCAAACGCCGACCGCGCGCGCGCGGTCGCATTGCTGCGGCCCGTTGCACGGCGGCCTGGCTCGTCGATCGAGGCTCGCCGCGCCTATGTCGAGGCTCTGAACGACGTGGGATTTCAGAATACCAATACGAACGACCCGGAGCTGAACGAGCAGGCAGTGGAGGGCGAGCGCGAAGCGATCCGCGTGGCGACGCAGCTCGGAGCCGGCCGGCACGGTGATGCGACGCTGGACGCGGATTACGCCTTCGCGGCAGGGTCGCTTGCCGGTGCACTGGCCAACCTCGGCCGCAATGAGGAGGCGCGGCGTACAGGGGAGGCCGCCCTCGCCGTCGCCGATGAGGTCCTCGCGCAGCACCCGCAATACGGCGTGGCACTGATCGCCAAAGGAAACCTCGACGTCAGTCTGAGCGTCGTGGCCGATAACGAGCTCGATGAGCCGGAAGCCGTACATTTCGTGCTGGAAGGCATACCGCCTTTTCTCGCCGTCGTCCGGCTCGAGCCGAAAAATACGAACTACCTGATCAATCTCGCCTATCAGTACAGTCTGGCCGGCGATGATCTCTGGGCTGCCGGGCGATTGACTGACTCGCTCGCCTACGACCAAAAGGCGGTCGTCACCTGGGGACAAAGTAGCTCCCACGGAGATTACCGGTACCCCATTACGTTCGTGTCCGATGTCATGGCCACCCTGACGTACAGGCAGGCGATGCTCGATGATCCGGCGGGCGTCTCCGCGACGGTTGCCTCGGCCGATGTCTTCACGAATCCGAGCGAGTTGCGCAGGCTCGGAGTCTCCGGTAGCTACACGGAGGCATTCATCCAGGCCATGCGGAATTATTCGATGGCTGCGGCTGCCTACGGGCGCAGAGACTTTGCGGCTGCGCGGCGCATCGCGCGCAGCGCCCTTGCAACGTTGCAGGCTCGCCAAGCGCCTCACGGGATTTTCGAGAACGGGCTGACGGCTGACGCGCTATTTCGTCTCACCGACATCGAAGGACACGCCGAGTACGCCCTCGGGGATTTCGCAGCAGCCGCACAGGCCGAGCGCACCGCGCTGGCCCAGAAGGTGTCTAAGGTGTATCTGGTGATTGGTTACTCGCAGCGCACCGCGGCCGGCATGACTATCTGGCTCTCCATGGCGCTCGCGCGCGAGGGCAAGCGCGTGGAGGCGGCGCAGACCATCGGCCCGATCGTTCAAATGTACCGCGCGCTCGAGAAGAAGAATCACGGCGACCAATGGCTGCCGCTCGAGCTCGCCGAAGCCTTGTACGCGCAGTCGCTCACGGACCCGCAGCACCGTGCGGCGCTCCTGCGCGAGGC
>JASHTA010000094.1 GCA_030040795.1 Gammaproteobacteria bacterium
CTGAGGACTGATGACCCGCGGCGCCAGACGGTTCGGCGGGAGGTCGCCGCGACCGCCTCGGATGCTGTCCGCCGCGGCGAGCAGCTCGCTCGCCGACATGGGTGGCAGGTGAGGGGCCGCCGCGGCACCGCTCTGCGCGGGGGCAGGTGCAGTGCCTGCGGCGGGTGTTGGCGCAGTGCCTGCGGCGGCTGGCGCAGCGGCCGCGGGTGCCGCGGGGGCCGCCGCACTGGCGCTGCCCGGTGGCTTGTCGAGGCTCGCGAGATCGGCCGGCTGCTCGCATTGCGGGCAGGCGATGCGCGGCTCAGCCTGCCAGACCACCTCTCCCGTCGAGCTCTCGATGCGATCGATGAAGTACGGATCGACGCGGAAGCCGCCGTTTGCGAACACCGCGTACGCCGATGCCAGCTGCAGAGGCGACACCTGCAGCGTCCCGAGCGCGAGCGTCAAATTCTGAGGCAACGTCCCCACGTCGAACCCGAATCTCGTGGCGTACTGGATCGCGTACTTGATGCCCATCTGCCTCAGCAGGCGGATCGACGCCAGGTTGCGCGACCAGATCAGCGCCTCGCGCAGCCGCATCGGGCCGCGAAAATCGCGCTCCGAGTTCTCGGGCCGCCAGGCCTGCTCCATTCCCGGATCGTCCATCACGATCGGCGCATCGAGGAGTATGGAGGCCGGCGTGAACCCATCATCGAGCGCGGCGGAGTAGAGGAAGGGCTTGAATCCGGATCCCGGCTGGCGCTCGGCCTGCACGGCGCGGTTGTATTCGTTCGTGTAGTAGTCGAACCCTCCGACGAGCGCCGCGACGCCGCCGTCGTCCGGATCGAGCGCGACCAGCGCCGCCTGGGCTTCGGGGACCTGCGCGAGCTGCGCGAAGCGCTCGCCGTCGCTCACGACGTAAACGACATCGCCTGCCGTCAGCACGTCGCTCGCGCTCTTCGGCATCGGTCCCACAGGAGCGTCGCCTCGAGCCTTGCGCGCCCACGACAGCCCTTCCCAGGTCACCGTCTGCCGGCCCGAGGCTTTCACGAAAACCTCGACCGAGGTGTCCGCGACCGACACGACGACCGCGGGCTTCAGCAACCCGATCGAGGGATACGGATCGAGCGCCGCCTCGAGCCTCTCGGGCTGCGTTCCCGGCGCGAGATCGACGTGGCCCGCCGGGCCGCGGTATCCATACCGCCGGTCGTACTCGATGAGGCCGAGGCGCACGGCACGGTTGGCGGCCGCCTGCAGCCGTCCATCGAGCGTGGTATAGACCTTGTATCCGGCCGTCTCCGCGCGCGGACCGAAGCGGCGGAGCATCTCCTGCCGCACCATCTCCGCAACGTAGGGCGCTTCGACATCGGACGCCGGACCGTGCTCGGTGGCATCGATCGGCGCTGCGTTCGCTGTGGCCGCTTCGGCCGGTGTGATGAAGCCCAGCTCGCGCATGCGCCTCAGCACATACGTCCGCCGGACCTTCGCGTACTGCGGATTGACGATGGGGTTGTAGCGCGACGGCACCTGAGCGATGCCGGCGAGCGTTGCCGCTTGCGCGACGGTGAGCTCGCCGAGCGGCTTGCCGAAGAAGGTCTGCGAGGCGGCCGCGACGCCGTAGGCCCGCTCGCCGAAGAAGATCACGTTGAGGTAAAGCCCGAAGATCTGCTCCTTGGTGAACTCGTGCTCCATGCGGTACGTGAGGAACGCCTCCTCGAGCTTGCGCCGCCAGGTCTTGTCGAACGTCAGGAACATGTTGCGGGCGGCTTGCATGGTGATCGTGCTGGCGCCCTGCGCCCGCTGGCCGGTGGCGATGTCGACGGCGATGGCTCGCAGCAGCCCGAGATAGTCGATGCCGTGGTGCTGGAAGAAGCGGTCGTCCTCGGCGGCGAGGAAGGCCTGCTTGATGATGAGCGGGATCTGCGCATAGCTCACCGGAATGCGCCGCTCCGCCCCGATCTGCGCGATCAGATCGCCGCTCCGGGTGTACACGCGCAACGGCACCTGCAGCTCGACGTTGCGCATCGACTCCACCGACGGGAGCGAAGGCTCGAGGTATACGTAGCTGCACGAGAGGCCCAATAGGCCCAAAAGTGTGATGAGCATCACACTGCCGGCGGCAAATCCCAGAATTCGAAAGATCTTTCCTCTCACGGGGCTCTTCGTGAGCTTGCGCTCGACATTCCTCGACAATGCAACGGGCGACCCGGTAAACGTAGCTTAAGAGAGCGGGCAGGCCTGTCGAGCCGCCGCAGCGGTTTTACAGAACCGCCATCACAAAAACACTCTACCGGCTTGCGTCGATCGGAACGGCTATGCATAGTAGCCGCCGTTCGAAAGGGCAAACTCACCGAAAGGTGGGGACGCAAAGCCTCCGGTCTACGGGTGTGAGTGCCTATGACAGCGGGGTTGCCGGCGCGAATCCTTAGCCATCCGCTCTCCGCCAGCCAGGGCGGCCGCGGCACGGCGCCGTACCTCCTCGCTCGCGTGCTCACGCGGCGTACACGCATGAAGCTTTGCTCTCCAGTGACACTTGGACCGGTCGCGATGAGATTCGTTGAATCGGTACGGATGGAGCGGGCTCGCGACGCCAAGAGCGTTTCGTGAGACTTCTCACGTTCTATTTAACTTACGCTGTTATATAGTGACTCCAAGTGTCAACGGGGCGGACGCTTTCGGGCGTAAATAACTGATAAGGAATGAGAATGTTCCTGCTTCAGCGCAGATACCGCCCGCTACTCGGACTGGACATCACCACCTCGTCCGTGAAGCTCATCGAGCTTGCCATGGCCGGCGGCCAGTATCGAGTCGAAGCGTACGCCGCCGAGCCCACACCGCAGAACGCGATCAACGAGAAGGCGATCGTCGACGCCGAAGCCGTCGGTGAAGCCGTTCGGCGCGCCGTCAAGCGCTCGGGGGCGCGCAGCCGCGAGGTTGCGATCGCCATCAGCGGCGATGCCGCCATCACCAAGGTCATTCAAATGCCGCGCAGCCTGCGCACGGGCGATCTCGAGGCGCAAGTCGAGATGCAGGCCGATCAGTACATCCCCTTCCCCATGGACGAGGTGAGCTACGACTTCGAGGTGCTCGGCCCGTCGGAGAAGGATCCCGACACGAACGATGTGCTGCTCGTCGCGACGCGGACGGAGAACGTGGATCAGCGCCAGGCTGCGGTGAGCGCGGCCGGCCTCTCCGCGAAGATCGTCGATGTCGAAGCGTTCGCGCTCGAGAACGCCTGCAAGCTGATGACGCACCAGATGCCAGACGGGGGGATCGACCGCACCATCGCCGTGGTCGACTTCGGCGCGAGCAGCACGACGTTCAGCGTGCTCAAGAATTTGAAAGTGACCTACACGCGCGATTTCGCCTTCGGCGGCCAGCAGCTCACCGAGGAGATCATGCGGACCTACGGGCTCTCGATGGAGGAGGCGGGCCGCGCGAAGAAAGAGGGCGGCCTGCCCGCCAACTATCAATCCGAGGTGCTGGACCCCTTCATCGACGACCTCACCCAGCAGGTGAGCCGCTCGCTGCAGTTCTATCTCGCCTCCGGCTCGGGGCGCGAGCAGCCGGAGAAGATCCTGGTTTGCGGCGGCTGCGCGAACATCCCGGGCGTCGCCGATGTCATCTCGAGCCGTGTCGGCATCGCCGGCGAGAAGGGCGATCCGCTCGGCCAGATGAAACTGTCCTCGCGCGCCAAGGCGCAGGCGGTGCAACGCGACGCCACGGCGCTGCTCACGGCGTGCGGCCTCGCCCTGCGGAGCTTCGACTGACATGCCGCGCATCAACCTACTTCCCTGGCGCGAAGCCGAGCGGCGCGAGCGGAAGCTGCATTTCACGATCGCCCTGGGCGGCGCGACCGTCGCTGCGGTCGCCTTCACCTTCATCGCGTACCTGATGGTGAGCTCGATGATCGGCGCTCAGCAGCGCCGTAACAACCTGCTGCGCAGCCAGATCAAGCTCCTCGACAGGCAGATCGAGGAGATCAACAGCCTCGAGAACGACAAGCAGCGATTCATCGCCCGGATGGAGATCATCGAGAAGCTGCAGCGCTCGCGGCCCGAGATCGTGCATCTGTTCGATACCATCGTCCGGACGGTGCCCGACGGGGTGTATCTCACGAGTGTCAAGGAGAGCGGGACGCACCTGAAGTTCGAGGGCGTCGCGCAGTCGAGCACGCGCGTGTCGGCGTTCATGCGCAACATCGACTCCTCGGAGTGGCTGAAGGATCCGGCGCTCGAGGTGGTCGCCTCCGAGAAGGATGCGCTCGGCTCGACCTTTGCGCTCGACGCCGAGCAGGTGAGCCCGGCCGGCAGCGATGACGACACGGCGCCCGTCAACGGCGGCGCCGTGCCGCGCGTGGCCCGCCGCGGAGGCACGCCATGAGCCTGCTCGAGGAGCTGCGCTCGCTCGATCCGCGCGACCCCGGGCGCTGGCCGCTCCCCGTCCTTGCGGGCGCGGTGGGTGCCTGGCTCATCGTCCTGACGGCCTTCCTCATCTACATGTTCGTGTGGCAGACCGAGCGCTCGCAGCTCACGCGCTACCAGAACGACGAGCGGCAGCTGCGCACCGAGTTCAGGACCAAGCACGAGAAGGCCGTGAACCTGCAGGTCTACAAGCAGCAGCTGACGGACATCGAGCGCTCCTTCGGGGCGCTCCTGCGACAGCTGCCGGGCAAGACCGAGGTGCCGAGCCTGCTGGTGGACATCTCCCAGGCGGGACTCGCCGCCGGCCTGCAGCAGAAGCTGTTCCAGCCGGGTCCCGAGGTGAAGAAGGACTTCTACGCCGAGCTGCCCATCAGGATCGAGCTCACGGGCAGCTATCACCAGTTCGGACAGTTCGTGAGCAACATCGCCGCGCTGCCGCGCATCGTGACGCTGCACGACATCTCGATCAAGCCGCAGTCGAAGAACTCGTACGACGCGCTCGTGCTCGACCTGACGGCGAAGACCTACCGCTATCTCGACGAGGAAGAGCTCGCCGCCGCGGAAGCGGCGAAGGCCGCGGCGGAGCACAAGACCCGCGGCCGGGGCCGCCGTTGAGGGAAGATGAGCTACGTGAGCCCGGGGGTCGTCTCAAGATGAGCCATACACACGGTCGCTGGAGTCTCGCCGCGCTCGCGGTGCTCGCCTGCGCGACGCTCGCCGCCCTCTCGGGCTGCTCGAGCGCCGACGACCAGCTCCAGCAATTCATCAACGAGGTGAACCACCAGCCGGGCGGACGCGTCGAGCCGTTGCCCGAGGTCAAGCCCTACCAGACCTTTACGTACGCGGACGTGAGCCTGCGCTCGCCCTTCGCGCCGAGCGGGCCCGCCTCCGGCTCGACGCTTCGGCCCGACCCCAAGCGCAATCGCGAGTTCCTCGAGCAGTTCTCGCTCGATACGTTGAAGATGGTCGGCACGATCAAGCTCGCGGGCAACATGTACGGCCTGATCCAGACGCACGGCGGCCTCGTGAACCGCGTGCAGCTCGGCAACTACATCGGGCAGAACGACGGGAAGATCACCGAGATCACCCCATCGAAGATCCTCATCCGCGAGATCGTTCCGGACGGCACGGGCGGCTACATCGAGCGGCCCGCCGAACTTCCACTCAGCAATTAGCGAATCGGTAGCAGGGAGTCCTCATCCATGAAACGCCACAGCCCGACCCGGTCAGCAGCGAGCATGCTCGCCTGGGCCGTTGCCGCGCTCGCGCTCGGGACACTCAGCGCGCCGCTTCGCGCCGCGGAGACCCGTGCGCTGGAATCCATCAACGTCCAGCCGCTCGGCAGCCAGCACCTGCGGCTCACGCTGCATCTGTCGGCGCCTGCGCCGCAGCCCGTCTCCTTCACCATAGACAACCCCGCGCGCATCTCGATCGATCTGCCGCAGACGTCACTCTCGCTGGCCTCGCGCCGGATCGACGTGCACTCAGGCGGTGTCGACAGCATCCTGGCCGCCGAAGGCAAGGATCGCAGCCGCATCGTGCTCCAGCTCGACAAGATGCTGCCGTACACGATGCAGGTCGCGGGCAACGACGTGGTCGTCATGGTCGGCGGGGCCAGCGCGACGCCGGTCGTCGACGCGCCGGCCGCACCTCCCTCCGATGCGCCTGCTCCCGATGCGGCCGCGTCGCCCGCAGCATCGGCCGCCTCCGGCAGCGACACGGCGAGCGGACCGCGCGCCATTCGTAGCATCGACTTTCGCCGCAGCACCGATGGCGGCGGCCGGGTGATCGTGCAGCTCACCGATCCGCATACCGACATCAACCTGCGCCAGGTCGGCAATCAAATCATCGTGGACTTCGCGGATACCGATATTGCCGCCTCGCTGGCACGCCGCTACGACGCCACCGACTTCGGCACGCCCGTCAGCGGTTTCGACGTGACCCATTCGGGCGGCAACACGGAGATCGTGATCAACGCGACGGGCCAGTACGAGCAGCTCGCCTATCAGTCCGACACGCAGTATGTCGTCGAGGTGCAGCCGCAGCGCCAGTCGGCCGCCTCCGCGGGCCAGCCGAAGCGCCAGTACACGGGCGAGCGCATCACGCTCAACTTCCAGGACATCGACACGCGCGCCGTGCTGCAGCTGCTCGCCGACGCGAGCGGTCAGAACATCGTCGTCAGCGACACGGTGAGGGGCAGCGTCACGCTGCGCCTGCAGAACGTGCCCTGGGACCAGGCGCTCGATATCGTGCTGAAGACCAAGGGGCTCGGCAAGCGCCAGGAAGGCAACGTCATCATCGTCGAGCCGGCCGACGAGCTCGCCGCGAGCGAGAAGGCGGAGCTCGCCGCGAACAAGGACGTGCAGGAGCTCGAGCCGGTGCAGTCGGAGTTCCTGCAGGTCAACTATGCGAAGGCGGCCGACCTCGCCGCGCTCATCAAATCGCGGACCGGATCCATGCTCTCGCCGCGAGGCACCGTCTCGGTCGATGCGCGGACGAATACGCTGCTGTTGCAGGATACGCCGGAGCGCCTTGCCGACATTCGCCGCATGGTCGCGGCGCTCGATATTCCCATTCGCCAGGTGCTCATCGAGGCGCGCGTCGTGATCGTCAACGACGACTTCGAGCGCGAGCTCGGCACGGTGCTCGGCCTGACGGGCGCGACCCAGAACGGTCCGGGCGGCCTCATCACCACGACGGGGTCGGCGGCGGGCACGGATGAGATTCTCTCATCGACGATCTCGGGCACGAAGTTCCCCGCCTCGATTCCGACGGGCAGCAATGCGCTGAACCGCTACAACGTCAATCTGCCGACGCCCGATGCGGGCGGCGCCATCTCGTTCGGCGTGCTCGGCTCGGATTACCTCGTCGATCTCGAGCTCTCCGCCGCGCAGCTCGAGACGCGGGCGGACATCGTCTCCGCGCCGCGCGTCGTCACGGCGAACCAGAAGAAGGCCGTCATCCTGCAGGGTACGGAGATCCCGTACCAAGAGTCGGCATCTTCCGGTGCGACGACCATCCAATTCGAGCAGGCGGTGCTCTCGCTCACCGTGACGCCGCAAATCACGCCGGACAATCGCATCATCCTCGACCTCGATGTGAAGGACGACAGCGTCGGCACCGTGGTCGTGCAGTCGGGCGGCGTGAACGTTCCGGCGATCAATACCCAGGAGGTCACCGACCAGGTCGTCGTCAACGACGGCCAGACGGTCGTCCTCGGCGGCATCCTGGTCACGACGCACCGGGTGGACGAGACGAAGATTCCGGTCCTCGGCGACATTCCGGTGCTCGGGCATCTGTTCAAGCAGACGGTCAGGAAGAACGACAAGGACGAGCTCCTCGTCTTCGTGACGCCGAAGATCGTGCATCAGGGCGTGTCCGTCTACTGATCGCCGCGCGCGCCTTCGGCGCGCGGCTTTGCCGCGCGGGCGCGGGCACGGACACGGGCTTCGCGCAGCGCGCCCGTCCGCACGGCTTCGACCGGCGGAGGCTTGCGGTATGCTTCGCGCCGCATGCTCGGCAAGCGCAACATCTTCCTGGTCGGTCCCATGGGCTCCGGCAAGTCGGCCGTGGGCCGGCAGCTCGCGCGCCTGCTCGATGCCCCGTTCTACGACAGCGACGCGGAGATCGAGCGGCGCACCGGCGTTGACATCCCGTACATTTTCGAGAAGGAAGGCGAGGCGGGCTTCCGGCAGCGCGAGCGGGAAGCCATCGAGGCGCTGACGCTGATCGAGCCGATCGTGCTCGCGACGGGCGGCGGGGCCGTGCTCCTCGCCGAGAACCGCCGCTGCCTCGGCGAGCGCGGCTGCGTCGTGTATCTCCAGGCGTCCGTCGAGCAGCAGGCCCACCGCGTCCGGCACGCGCGCCACCGCCCCCTGCTCGCGAACGTCGATCCCGAGGTGAAGCTCGCTCAGCTCATGGAGGAGCGCGCGCCGCTGTACCTGGGGGTGGCCGACCTCACGGTCTCCACGGACGGCCGCAAGGTCCAGAATGTCGCGGAGGAGATCGTCCGCGGGCTCAAGGCACGGAACCCGCCGTATACTGCCGCTCATCGATAGGAGCTCGGCCGGGACGCCGGTGCGCGCCCGCCCGCAGAAGCCGTGGATACCCTGACCGTCGAGCTGGAAGATCGCAGCTACCCGATCCTGATCGGAGCCGGGCTCCTGCACGCGCCGGCGCTGCTCGATCGGCACGTGCCCGGCCGCGACATCCTGCTCGTCAGCAACACGGTCGTTGCGCCGCTCTACGCGGAGCCGCTCGCGGCCAGGCTTGCGGGCCGCCGGGTCGTCGAGGCCGTCCTTCCGGATGGCGAGCCGCACAAGACGC
This sequence comes from Gammaproteobacteria bacterium, assembly GCA_030040795.1. GTDB lineage: Bacteria > Pseudomonadota > Gammaproteobacteria > Steroidobacterales > Steroidobacteraceae > JASHUC01. The sequence goes on from JASHTA010000094.1 coordinate 8,730, forward strand.
TCGCCAACGTCTCGCGCATTCTGGATGTGCTGGTGGCCAACCGGTTCGGCCGCGATTGCACCGTCGTTGCGCTGGGCGGAGGCGTCGTGGGCGACATGGCGGGCTTCGCCGCAGCCTGCTACCAGCGCGGGGTGGCGTACGTGCAGGTGCCGACCACGCTGCTCGCTCAGGTGGATTCCTCGGTCGGAGGGAAGACCGGAGTCAACCACCCGGGTGGAAAGAACCTGATCGGCGCGTTCCATCAGCCCGTCGCGGTCCTGACCGACACTCGCACGCTCGACACCTTGCCGCCGCGCGAGCTGCGAGCCGGCCTCGCGGAGGTCATCAAATACGGACTGATCCGCGACACCGCGTTCTACGACTGGCTGGAGTCGAACATGGAGCGCCTGCTCGCGCGGGAGCCGGATGCGCTCGGGCATGCCATCCGCCGCTCGTGCGAGATCAAGGCCGAGATCGTCGGCCGCGACGAGCGCGAGCAAGGCGAGCGCGCGGTGCTCAACCTCGGACACACCTTCGGCCATGCCATCGAGTCCGCCACGGGCTACTCGGGCTGGCTGCACGGCGAGGCGGTCGGCGCCGGACTCTTGATGGCCGCCGCCCTGTCGCGCGAGTGCGGCACGATGCGCCCGGAGGAAGTGGATCGCCTGCGAAGGCTCCTCGAGCGCACCGGACTGCCGACCGCCGCGCGCGACGTGCCGGCCGACGCCGCGCTCGAGCACATGCGCATCGACAAGAAGGTCAAGGCCGGGCGCATCCGGCTCGTACTGCTGCGAGGCATCGGCGCGGCCTACGTGACGGGCGATTATCCCGACGGCGCGCTGCGCGCGACGGTTCAGGCGTACCACGGATGAGCGGCGAGGCGATGGGGTGGACGCTCCCGTGGCGCGCAGTCGAGTGAGGGCTTCCGGGACACCTCGCGACGGCCGCACACCTCGCGGTGGCGGCAGGCGTCGCGGCGGCCTCGCCCCCTACGCCGCGCGGGAGGAGCATTCCCGCGGCCGCCGATACCCCGAGCCGAGGCCCGATTTCCGCGGCGAGTATCAGCGCGACCGCGACCGCATCATTCACTCGAACGCCTTCCGGCGCCTGGTCTACAAGACGCAGGTGTTCGTGAACCACGAGGGCGATCTCTACCGCACCCGCTTGACGCACTCCATGGAGGTCGCGCAGATCGCGCGC
>JASHTA010000095.1 GCA_030040795.1 Gammaproteobacteria bacterium
CGTCGCGAGGTTGTTGTACTGCAGCAGCGTCGTGGCCGAGCCGCCGGTGCCGAGATTGCGAGCCACGTTCTGGCATGCCGGTGTCGCTGCCTGCGCCGCCGCTTGCGCCGCGGTGGTGACGGTTACCGTGCCGTAGCACAGATAGTTGGCTTCGTCGATCGAATCCAGCTCGATGGCGTGGTCGATGTCGATCTGCCACCAATCGACGGAGCCGTTGAGGCCGGCAATCCAGGGGTTCTCACCCAGGTTGCTGATCACGAAGCCGCCCGTCCAGGTGTTGGCCGTCTCGGAGGTCAGGTTGGAGTTGCCCTCCTCGTTGAGCCACGCAAAGCCTCCGCCGCCCGATGCCTGGCCGACCGTCGGGCCATAGTATTGAGCGGCGCCCGCAGATCCCATCTGCGCCTGGCAGATGAGATACGTGCTAACCGCACCGGCCTGCGTCTGGCCGCCGGCGAGCTTCTGCGGAGGCAAAGTCAAGTCCAGGGGACTGTTATCCGGCGCCGCATCGCCAGCACCGAACGGTGCGAGGGAGCGGAGAGAGCAAGGATCGCCGTAGAGCGAGCCGGAGAGATCGAAGTACTCCTGCTCGCCGAGGTACAGCTCGCCGAGGTTCGGCGCACGAGTCGCGCGGTTGAATCCGCCGCGGAGGCTGAACCACTTGGTGACCTGTGCCTGCAAACCCACCTTGAAGGTGGTGGCATTCGGAATGCCGTTGCTGTAATCGGAAAAGCGGCCGCCCACGTCGAGGTTCAACGACTGCAGGTACTTCATATTCCCCACAACCGGGACGAACAACTCCCCGTACACGTCCTTGGCGGCGAGGGCCTCATTCACCGTTCCGAGCGGGTACAGACCGACGCTCTCGTCGAGGAAGGAGTTGGTCGCCTGCAGGTTATCCGGCTGGAACTGCGCCGCATCGCGCCGATACTGGTAGCCAAGCGCACCGCTCACCTCGCCGGCCGGCAGCTTGAAGAGCGAGCCTTGGAAGTTCGCCTCGACGACATCCTGTTGCATCTGCGTGTCGGTCTGCAGGACTGAGCCGATGGCGTTCTGGCAGGACGAGGAGGCCGCGGCATTGTCGAAGATCGCGTTGTAGTAGCCGCCCGAGCAGGTGGTGGGCACTGATGTGCCGAAGAATGGGCTCGCACCGTCCGCGTTACCCTGGAAACTATCGCCCGCACCGTAGTCCGGCGCATCCATCACCGCGCGGAACCGGGCGAGAGAATCGTTGCCGAGGCCCTGCTCGTAATCGAGCGACTCGCCGCGGGAGTAGTAGAGGTCACCCGTCCAGTCGGCGAACAATGGGAACTTGATGCCCGTCTCGATCTGCCACGTTTCGGCTTGATCGACCGTGGCGCGCTGCGCGGCGTCGCCTATTCCAGGGGTGTAGCTCAACTGCCAGCTGTAAGGTGACTCGTTGCTTCCGCCAACGCAGTCCTGAATGAGGTTTGCCGCGAGCGAGTTATTGCAGGTCACCGGCCCGCCCGTAGTGAGAGACGCCCCGTAGGCTGCCGAGGCAAAGGGGTAAAGCGGGGCGGTGCGGCTGAGCAGCATCATGGCCAGCTGCCACGGTACTGGGTGTTGAGCGCCCGCGGTAGTCGGTCCGACGTAGTTCGTGTTGCCATACGTACCGCAGGTCGGGCTCGCGGCGCAGGCCGCAGCGATTGCCGTAAGCGTGGCCTGGCTCGTCGTGGGCGTGACGTCCGTCGGATTGATCGGGCTGTCCGTCGCGGGGTTGAACGGAATTTCCGCCTCCCAGCCATAGATCGCCGTGGTCGGCGTATCGAGCAGCGTGTCGGTCAGCGTGTCGGCAAACCGCGACGTCATGTAGAACTGAATGTTGTCCGGGAGATCGTACGTCCCCTGGGCGAAGAACGAGTAGCGGGTCTGCGGCTCGCTGATCAACGCGAGCGGATTGCTCCACTTCAGCTGCTGAGTTTCATCCGGCGGCGGAGAACCTGCGCTGTTGAGCTGCGTGCCGTTGTATTCATTCACCAAGCCGTAGCCATTGCCCGAGGTGGGACCCGTGAAGTTGGACGTGCCGATAGGGCCCGTCTCGGTGAACAGCGTGCCGTTGTTGTTGAAGGACAGGGTGCTGAAGAAGCAGGGGAACGCGCTGAAGCCGCACGGTGTGCTGCCGGCAGCCGCGCGGGATTGGAAGATCGCATTTTGCGCTGCGACGCTCGGTTCAGTGTCGAGGAAGTCGACACCGTTATAGCCCTGGACGAAGAGGGCGTTGCCGAAGCTCGCATTGGGATCGGTCCACGAATCGCTGTAGTAGCTGCGGTTCCTCTGGTAGGCCGCGTCGCGGTTGTAGTACTCGAGACCCATCACGAGGTGACCGGTGTCGCCGATCTTGGTGCCGATGATTCCGGAGACTTCCGTCTCGTTGCCGTCACCGGCCTGGGTGATGCTGTCCTGGCCGTCGATCTGCGCGCCCTCGAAGTTCTTCTTCGTGATGAAGTTCGTGACGCCGCCGATGGCATCCGCGCCGTACACCGCCGATGCGCCACCAGAGATGATCTCGACGTGGTCGATCATCGCCTCCGGGATGCCGTTGATGTCGGTTTCCATCAACGCATTGACCGGGGTCGTGCGGTGTCCGTCGATCAGCACGAGGCTGCGGTTAGGTCCGAAGCCGCGCAGCGAGATCGTGGAGATACCGACCGTGTTGACGGCCGAGGGCTGCACGTCCTCGTTTTCCGTTGTCGGTACCTGCGCCACGTTGTACTGCGGCAGCTGGTTGAGGTACGACTCGATGTTCAGGCCCGCCTTCGATTCGAGCTGCGTGGAGTCGACCGTGACGAGGGGGCTGATCGATTGAAGGTCCTTGCGCCGGATGCGCGTGCCCGTCACCGTGACCTCCTGCAGCGTCGCGGCATTCGAGCTTTCGGCAGCCTCACCGGTTGGCGCAGCAGGTCCTGCTGCCCCGGCCGCGGGTGCTTGCGCCAGCGCGTGTGGCGCGAATGTCACCATCGCAACGCTCGCGAGCGCGGCGACGATGGCGTACGACAACGATCGGGTCTGGATAGACATTGGTTCCCCCTGACGATCGAGACTCAAAGCGATTGCAAATGGTCGAGCGGCACACGTGCGCACGGTGCCGTCCCTCGGGCTGCCGCAGCCGTCATGGCGGCATCGCCCGAGCGTTCGTAGACATTGCGGTGGAGCGAGAAGCTTGCGCGGAAGGCGATTCGCATCCTCATATCGAGAATACGACCGCTCGAGTCCGCTGCAAGCATGTGTCCCCCCCTCTGTGCCGATCCCGCAACACTCTCCGGTGTGTCGGGCTCGGCGCGTCTTCTGCTTCGGGACATATTCGTTCCATTCCCAGCGCCTGTCAAGGCATCTGAAGCGACTTTGTCAGCGCGCGCAGACGCCAGGATAATTTCAGGAGGTAAAACGGGAGCTTGGAAGCGATTCGCGAAGCGTCAGAAGAGCCACACGGCGAGCGGCGCCCTCGAAAGTCGAAGCACTTTGCGCGCTCTATGGCGTGTTGACTCGTGCGCGATGTGCCGCGGGCCGGAATCGAGGCCGCTTGGAATCTCTCGCGGCAGCGGACCGCAAGCGTATGGCGCTCCTGTCGCTAGGCCACAACGCAGCAGGTTGCACTGCGCTCGCTGCCCGGCCCTCTCGCTCGCTGCCCAGCCCTCTCGCCCGCCGCCCGCCGCTCGCCGCCCGCAGATCCGTTCGCTCAGCGGATGGCCCGTCCGCTTTTCGGCGCCGCGGAAGTGCCGGTCATCGCCTCGCAGGTGCCACCCGTAACAAATGCCGTGCTTATTGCTCCCACCGCGTTCACGATCACTCAGTGCGCGATGCGGCGGAAAAGACGACCGATCTGCTCGACTACGAGATCTTTGCGCGCGTGATCAAGGCCGGGAGCCTCTCGGCCGCCGCCCGCGAGATCCACTCCTCCCCCGCCATGATCTCCAAGCGCGTCACGCGCCTGGAGGACCGGCTGGGGGTCCGCCTCCTACAGCGCACGACGCGGCGTGTCACGCCGACGGACATCGGCCAGAGCTTCTACGAGCGTGTTCTGAACGTTCTCGCGGCCGTCGAGGACGCCGAGAACTTTGCGACCGTGGACTCGGAGCGGCCGCGCGGCCTGCTCAAGGTATCGCTGCCGACCGCCTTCGGGCGCCTGCACGTGGCGCCGCGCCTCAAGGCGTTCCTCAACCTGTATCCCGATCTTCGTTTGCTCGTCGATCTCAACGACGACTACGTGGATCTCGTCGCCGGGAGCTTCGATCTCGCGATTCGCATCGGCACTCTCCCGGATTCCAGCCTGGTCGCCCGGCGCCTCGCGCCCAACCGCCGTGTGCTGTG
>JASHTA010000096.1 GCA_030040795.1 Gammaproteobacteria bacterium
AGCAGGGGCATCGGCGATCGCGGCTGCGCCGCAAGGCACAAATGCCGGCAGCTTACCGGTCCCGCTGCTGGAGGATGAGAATTATTTCAATGGCCGCGCTGTGGGCGGACGACTGCGTCGATCACTCGGTCCCGCTCGAAGAATACCGAGAACCCGGGATAGTCCCACCGGGTGATTGGAGGCTGCCCGACGGTCGGATGCCGCGTCGTCGGCTCGCCGAATTGCCGCTGGACGGCCGTCATGCGCATGCCCCGGCTCGGTCGGGCAATGCTCGACGGCTCGACCGTCACCTTGCCGTCGACCACGACGGTCTCGGCCAGCGCCGCGCCGGCCATGAGCGTCGCACAGAGCAGTGAAAGGACGGCTCGGATCTTCATGAGACTCCTCGCGCGCAACCGTCCGTGGCCCGTGCCTGCCCGGCCGTCCTGGCCGGTCCCTCGCCGCTCGCGCGGCTCATTGACTATAGCATCGGCGGGATTCTGTCCGATGCCCGGCGGGCCGTCCGTGGGCCGATCTGTGACACGGATCAAAGTCTGTCCGGCCCGGGGGACAGTTGTGGTTAAATTCACGGAGTGTTCCATCCGTTGCCACTGTATGTGGGGCTGCGCTACGTACGCGCCCGCACCCACAAGTTCTTCGTCTCGTTCATCACCTGGGTTTCCCTGATCGGCGTCTGTGTCGGCGTCGCGGCGCTCATCGTCATCCTGTCGGTGATGAACGGCTTTGGCGACGAGCTGCGAGACCGGCTGCTCACGCTGAGCTCCGACGCGCGCGTCGTGGCGGCCGCCGGGCAGACGGTCTCGGCGGCGCAATGGGCTGCCGCGGGTCGCGCCGCACGCGGCGTCAGCGGCGTGGTCGGCGTCGCCCCTTACATCGAGGCTCAGGTACTCGCGGTGAGCGTGCCGGAGATGCTGCCCGTCACGCTGCGCGGCATCGATCCCCGCAGCGAGGCCGACGTGACGAAGCTCGCGAAGACCTTGAGGCAGGGCAGTCTCTCGCAGCTCGTACCCGGCAGCGATCGCACGATCGTGAGCGATGTGGTCGCCGCGCGGCTCGGGATCGACATCGGCGACAAGCTGAGGCTGCTCATCGTGACGCTCGCGCCCGATGGCACGCCGACGCCGAAGCTGCGCGAGCTCACCGTCGCGGGGCTGTTCGAGGCGGGGCTCGAGGAGCAGCAGGACACGCTCATCTTCGCGGACCTGGACGACGTGCGCGCGCTCGGCGTGGCCGCGAGCGGGGAGGGGCTGCACATCCGCTTCAACGATCCGCTCGCGGCGCCGCGGCTCTCGGAACGCGTCCGCAGCCTGCTTCCGGGCGGCTTGCGGATCATCGATTGGACGACGGACAGCGCCGGCCTCTTTCGCGCCATCCGTATCGAGAAGACGATGATGTCGCTCATCCTGCTGCTCATCGTCGCCGTCGCCGTGTTCAACATCGTCGCGATGCTCGTGATGGTGGTCAACGACAAGCGCACCGACATCGCGATCCTGCGCACCCTCGGCGCCGCGCCGCGGCGCGTCATGGGTGTGTTCATCACGCAGGGTCTCGCCATCGGGTGGATCGGCGTCATGCTCGGGGTCGTCGTCGGCGTCGCTCTTGCGCTCAACGTCGCGACGATCGCCCCGGCGCTCGAGCGTACGTTCGGCTTCTCCTTCATGGATCCGAACGTCTACTACGACACGACCATTCCCTCGGATCTGCGCTGGTTGAATGTCTTGTGGATCTCCGTCGCGGCGCTGCTGCTCACGACGCTCGCGACGCTCTATCCGGCCGTGCGCGCGGCGAGGATCCCTCCGGCGGAGGCGCTGCGCTATGAGTAGCGGGCGGCCGAGCTTCTACGAGTGGCTGATCGCCACACGCTACCTGCGCTCCACACATCGGCGCGGCTTCGTGTCGTTCATCTCGCTCACCTCCGTCGCCGGCATCACCCTCGGCATCGCGGTGCTGATCGTCGTGCTCTCCGTGATGAACGGCTTCGCGCACGAGCTGCGCGTGCGCATGCTCTCCGTCACGGCGCACGCGACGCTCGAGGGGCTCGATGGCACGCTTCCGGACTGGCGTGTGGACCAGGCGGCTGCCTTGCGCCAGCCGGGCGTCATCGCGGCGGCGCCGTACGTGGACAACTACGCGATGCTCGCGCACGGGCAGCGCGTGATCGGCACGCAGGTGCGTGGGGTGGTTCCGGACGAGGAGCGCAAGACGACCGGTCTTGCCCAGCACTTGACGGCCGGCCGGATCGGCGAGCTCACGCCGGGGGCCTACCACATCATTCTCGGATCGGCGCTGGCCGACGACCTCGGCGCGAAGGTCGGCGATTCGGTGGTGCTCATCGCTCCGCAAGGCACGGCGACGCCGACCGGCATCGAGCCTCGCATGCGCCGCTTCTACGTGACCGGCCTCTTCCACTCCGGGGTGTACGAGTACGACAGCGCGCTCGCGCTGATCAGCATGGCCGACGCCGAGCGCGTGTATGATCTCGCCGGCGCGACAGGGATCCGCCTCGCGCTCGAGGATCCGTTCCGCGCTCCTCAGACCGTGCGAGCCCTCGCGTACGCGCTCGGCGGGGGCTTTTACGTGAGCGACTGGACCAAGAAGAACGTGAACTTGTTCCGCTCGATCGAGCTCACCAAGTCGATGCTGTTCGTCATTCTGCTGATGATCGTCGCGGTCGCCGCGTTCAACATCATCGCGACGCTGGTGATGATCGTGAAGGAGAAGCAGAGCGACATCGCGATCCTGCGAACGCTCGGCTCCGGGCCGCGGAATGTGCTGGCGACGTTCGCGCTGCAGGGGGTGATCATCGGTCTTGCGGGGACGGTGATCGGCGCGGCGCTCGGCATCGTGGTCGCGCACAACGTCGAGTTCCTCGTGCACTCGCTCGAGCACCTGCTCGGCACGCGCTTCCTCGATCCGCGCGTCTACGACATGAGTGATCTGCCCGCCTATGTCGAGTGGGGCGACGTGGCGAGGATCTGCGGCGTCGCCTTTACGCTGTGCGCGCTCGCGACGCTGTATCCGGCGTGGCGTGCCGCGCGCACGCAGCCGGCGGAGGCGCTGCGCCATGACTGAGGCAAGCTCGGGCGGGCCGGTTCTCCAAGCGGTGGACGTTCGCAAGAGCTTTCGCCAGGGCCCCGTCACCCTCGAGGTGCTGCGTGGAGCGCACCTCGCGGTCGCGGCCGGCGAGCGCGTCGCGATCGTGGGCGCCTCGGGTTCCGGCAAGACGACGCTGCTGCAAATCCTCGGCGGGCTCGATCGACCGACCGCGGGCCGGGTGCTCATCGCGGGAGAGGACATCCACGCGCTCGACGAGGAGGGGCGCGGCCGACTGCGCAATCGCGCGATCGGCTTCGTCTATCAGTTTCACCACTTGCTGCCCGAGTTCTCCGCTCTGGAGAACGTCGCGATGCCGCTCCTCGTACGCCGTGCGCCTGTCGCCGAGGCGCGCGCACGGGCACGGGAGCTGCTCGAGAGAGTCGGGCTGGGCGATCGGCTGACGCATCGTCCGCACCAGCTCTCGGGAGGCGAGCGCCAGCGCGCGGCCGTTGCGCGGGCGCTCGTGACCGAGCCGCGCATCGTGCTCGCCGATGAGCCCACGGGCAATCTCGATGGCGCGAACGCCGAGCAGGTGTTCGCGCTCATGCTGGAGCTGAACCGGGAGCGTGGAACGAGCCTCATCGTGGTGACCCACGACACGCGGCTCGCGGCGAGGATGGGGCGTGTCCTGACGCTCGATCAGGGATTGCTGCTCGAGGAGACTACCCTGCGCTCGAGGCCTGGCGCCGAAGGCGGTAGCGCCGGCTGACGACACGCCAGCGCCAGAGCAGCTCGAGCCCGAGCCATCCCAGCACGCCGCAGATCATCGCGCAGGCGAGACAGCCGACGAGGAACGGCTTCCACATCGGCCCGAGCCCATGCTCGAGCCAGTCCCAGCTCAGCTTGAAGCCGAAGGCGTGCGGCGTGCCGCCCGTGATCTCGGCACCTACGCGGTACGCCACGTAGTAGACCGGGACCATGGTGAAGGGGTTGACGAGCCACGTTGTCGCGATAACGGTCGGGATGTTCAGCCGCCAGACCACCGCGACCAGCAGGGCGAGGGGGAGGTGGACCGGCAGGGGCAGGAAGCAGATGGCAAGCCCCGCGCCGAAGGCGGCCGTGACGCCTCGCCGCTGCAGCGACCACAGCCGCGGATCGGTGAAATGCGAGCCGAAGGCGCGCATGGACCAGTGCCGCTCGAGGGCGCGGGCGTGGGGCACGATTTTCTTGAGCAAGCGGCGAGGCATAGGCGCGCGTAACTGTAGCAGATATGATGGCG
>JASHTA010000097.1 GCA_030040795.1 Gammaproteobacteria bacterium
GAGCACGATCTGCGCGCGCTGCGTGAGTGCTGCCGACATCGAGCGCGAGCGCGCAATCGAGGACAGCTGCGCCTGTTCGGCTTCGCTCAGCATCAATTCGGCTTTTGGACGACCTCGTGCCACGGGGTATCTCCACTGCCAAAGATACCCGAACAATAGCATTATATATGATATGAATTAATAGGACAGCACACTAGTCACGCGCCCACGGCGCAGCCGGGGTAGGGCATCGCCCCCTGCTATGCTCCTTTGAGGAGCGCCCGCTCGCCGATGTCCTGTCGATATTGCGCTCCAGCGAAGTGGATCCGCTCGACGGCGGCGTACGCCGCCGACCGCGCAGCCTTCAAGTCATGCCCCAGCGCGGTGACGCCGAGCACGCGGCCGCCGCTCGTCACGATCTCGCCAGCCTGCTGCGCCGTTCCGGCGTGGAACACCTTCGTGTGCGGCATTACGGCCGCCGCATCGAGGCCCGAGATGACCTTGCCCCGCGCATAGCGCTCCGGATAGCCACCGCTCGCCATCACGACGCAGACGCTCGTGAGCGGGCTCCACTTGAGCTCCATCCGCTCGAGCGTGCCGCTCGTGCTCGCCTCGAGCAGCTCGAGCAGGTCGCTCTGCAGCCGGGTGAGATACACCTGCGTCTCCGGATCGCCGAAGCGCGCGTTGAATTCCAGCACGCGAGGGCCGGAGGCGGTGAGCATGATGCCGGGGTACAGGATGCCGCGGTAGTCGATGCCTTCCGCCGCGCAGCCGCGCATGAACGGCTCGAAGATGCTGGCCGACGCCGCGGCGAGCGTTGCGGTCCCGCCGCCTTGCGCATCGCGCAGGAACGGCGTTGGAGAGTACGCGCCCATGCCGCCGGTATTCGGGCCGCGGTCGCCGTCGAGCGCGCGTTTGTGATCCTGGGACGTGGGGAAGACCTTCGCGACCTTGCCGTCGCAGAGCGCATGGAGCGAGAGCTCCACGCCCTCGAGGAATTCCTGCACGACGACGCGCGCTCCCGCTGCGCCGAATGCCCGCTCCACCATGATCCGGTCCACGGCGCGCTCCGCCTCGGCCTGGCTCGAGCAGACCAACACGCCCTTGCCGAGCGCGAGACCGTCCGCCTTCACGACGCAGCGGCCGCCGAGCGAGGCGGCGAATCTCTTGGCGGCGGCCGCGTCGTCGAATGCTCCGCCCGCCGCGGCCGGAATGCCGTGCTGCTCCATGAACCGCTGCGAGAAGGCCTTCGAGGACTCGAACCGCGCGGCTCGCCGGGTCGGTCCCCAGATGCGCAATCCTCGCTCCTCGAACAGATCGACGATGCCGAGCGCGAGCGGATTGTCGGGGCCGACGACGGTGAGATCGATCCGCTGCTCGAGCGCGAGCGCCGCGAGCTTCTCGAGCTCTTCGGCCCCGACGCTCGCACATTCGACCGGAGTGCCGCTCTTCGCGAGGCGCTCCGCGGCAATGCCGGCGTTGCCCGGCGCGCAGATGAGGCTCTCGATGTGCGGGGACTGCGCGAGCTTCCACGCGAGCGCGTGCTCGCGTCCGCCCGATCCGACCAGGAGGACTCTCATGCGATAAGCGCCCGGGCACAGGGTCGCTGCATAATCAGTGGCGAAAATGCCGCGTGCCGGTGAGCACCATCGCCATGCCGTGCTCGTCCGCTGCGGCGATCACCTCGGCGTCGCGCTTCGACCCGCCGGGCTGGATGACGGCGCGGATACCGTGCTCGGCGGCAAGGTCGATGCTGTCCCGGAACGGGAAGAAGGCGTCCGATGCCATGACGGCGCCGGCCGTCGCGAGCTTCTCGTCCTGCGCCTTGCTTGCCGCAATGCGACACGAGTGGATCCGGCTCGTCTGACCCGCTCCGACGCCGATCGTCGCGCTCCCGCGCGCGTAAACGATGGCATTCGACTTGACGAAGCGGCACACGCGCCACGCGAAGAGGAGATCGGCGATCTCCCCGTTCGTCGGGCCGCGCCGGCTCACGACGCGCAGGTCGCCCGCCGCGATCGTGTCCGCGTCGCGAGTCTGCGCCAGCAGCCCGCCCGTGACGCTTCGATATTCGAGCTCCGCGGTGGGCGCGTTGTGCAGATCTCCGAGCGCGAGCACGCGGATGCCCGGTTTCGCGGCGAAGAGGGCCGCCGCTTCGGCCGAGATCGTCGGAGCGGCGATCACTTCCGCGAACTGGCGCGAGAGGATGGCGCGCGCGGTGGCGCCGTCGACCTCGCCATTGAACGCGAGGATGCCTCCGTAGGCCGAGGTAGGATCCGTGCGGTAGGCGGCTTCGTATGCGTCGAGCAAGGACGCAGCGACGGCGGCGCCGCACGGGTTGGCGTGCTTGACGATGACGCAGGCCGGCTCATCGAACTGGCGCACGCACTCGACCGCCGTGTCGGCATCGGCGACATTGTTGAACGACAGGTCCTTCCCCTGCAGCGCTCGGGCAACGGCGATGCTCACGCCGCGGAGCGACGGATCGCGATAGAAGGCCGCCCGCTGGTGCGGGTTCTCCCCGTAGCGCAGATCCTGCACCTTCGTCCAGACGAGGGGCAGCGTCCCCGGAAAGCCGCCGGCCGCGTGGTGCTGCGCGGCAAGGAAGCTCGCGACCATGGTGTCGTAGAGGGCGGTGTGCGCAAAAGCCTTTGCGGCGAGGCGCGAGCGCATCGCAAGGCTCGTCGCGCCGCCGTGCGCGCTCAGCTCCTCGAGCAGCAGGGCGTAGTCCTCGGGCTCCACGGCGACGGCGACGAACTCGTGATTCTTGGCCGCCGCGCGGATCATCGCCGCGCCGCCGATATCGATCTGCTCCACGGCCTCGCGGTAGCGGCAGTCCGGACGCGCGACCGTCTGCGCGAACGGATACAGATTCACGACGAGCAGGTCGATCGGCCGGATCCCGTGCAGCCCCATGGCGGCATCGTCGGTGCCGCGCCTGCCGAGAAGACCGCCGTGAATGCGCGGATGCAGGGTCTTCACGCGGCCGTCCATGATCTCCGGAAACCCCGTGTAGGCGGAGACCTCGCGCACGGGCAGACCCTGCTCGGAGAGCAGCCGAGCCGTTCCACCGGTCGAGATGATCTCGACATTGCGCGCCGCCAAGGCGCGCGCGAGCTCGACGATACCGCTCTTGTCGGAAACCGAGAGCAGCGCTCGCCGGACGGGAATCAGCGAGGGGTCGGCCATTCAGCCGGCGATGCCGAGCTGGCGTAGCTTCTTGCGGAGGGTGCCGCGGTTGATTCCCAGGATGTCCGCCGCGCGGACCTGATTGCCCTCCGTGTAGTCGAGCACCGCCTTCAGCAGCGGCTCCTCCACTTCGCGCAGCACCAGGTTGTACAAGCGCGCGGGGCGGTGCCCGTTGAGGCTTGCGAAGTAATCGCTGAGCGCATGCTCCGCGTGCGTGCGCAACGGCAGCTCCTTGCCGTTCGATCTTGCGACGAGCGCGACGAGCTCGTTGCGAGACCTGCCGTTTTTCTTCGCGGTCATGTGAGTCTCCTCGGACGCATCTCCGGCCCCCCTCGTCTCTCGTCCAAGTAATGCGGCTCGACTGACTCCTCGTCCCGGAGGTGGCTCGCCTGACCCCTGCGGGGCGATCATTATACGAGCGCCGCGTGCGTGCGCCAGCTGGAATTCGGCGGACGGATTTGATATGGCGGATGCTCGTGCTCGGCGCTAGCGCACGCGGCTCGCGTCGCTCGCCTCGTTCGCGCACGACACGCGGCCGGCCGCATCCTCGAGGCACGCGTCGATCTCGAACCCCACGACGCTCGGGCCGGGATCGACGAGCGCGATCTCCGCATCGACGCGCTGGCCGGCGGCGAGATAAGCGCGCTGGGCGCTCGCGCCGGGCAAGTATGCTCGCGGCGGAACATCGCGCGCTGCAACGCGATTGCCGAAGCGATCCTGGACCGTCACGCGCAGCAAGGGCAGGGGCTGCCGCATGGCGGCCGTATTCTTGATGCTCGCTCGGACCGTGAGCGCACCGGAATTTTCGCCGCCCGCTATCGCTCCGAGCTGGCGAACCTCGTAGGCCGTGACATCCCAGTGCGGTACGAGCGGCATGCCCAGTGCCGCGTAGACCGCAGTGAGCGGTGACCGAAGCCAGTCGATATCGGCGAGCCGGGCCCGGTAGTGATGCACGACCTGCGCGGCGAGAATCAGCGCGAGCACGACGCTGCCGATCGCCGCCAGACCCTCGAAGCGCCGAGCCGCGGGCGCCGCGGCCGACAGCGAGTCGACCTCGGTATCCGTCGGGCTTTGCGCGTCATCCGCGGGCGGAGCGCTCGATGCGAGCGAAACGACGGAGGCTTGCGACCGCCCCGAGCCGCTCGGAGCAGGCGACGCTGCGACCGGCGCCATCGCGGCCGGTGTTGTCGCGACCGGCGTTATCGTGGCTGGCGCTGTCGCGGCCGATGTTACGGTGGTCGGCGTCGTCGCGGCGAGCGAGTGGGGGCGTGCAGCGCTCAGGTCCAGCAGCGGCCCGAGGTCCGCGAGCTCGAACTCGTCGGTTTTCTCGAAGTCCGATGAATCGAGCGCGATGTGTACGCTCTCCTCGGCCCGCGCATCGGTTGCGGGCCGCGCATCGGTTGCGTGCGCCGTGGCCGGCGAGGGGTCTTCGGGCTGCTCCTCCTCGCTGCGGAGGATGATGGTCTCGGAGCGGCCCGTCGAGCCGTCCGCCTCGAGCGTCGGCTCGACGAAGACCTCGGATACGTCGGTGGCGACCGGATCGAACTCGAGCGCGGCATCGGAGATCGGCTCTTCGGTGCGAGCCGCGGGATCCGCCGGCACATCGAGAGGCGCGGCCGGTTGCTCGCCAGCCGCCGCGGCGCGCTCCTCTTGCGCGAGCACGGCCTGCTGCTCATCGGAGAGTCCGACGAGCGCATTGAACACGTTGGAGCAGCGCCCACAGCGCACATAGCCCTGCGCCACGCGCAGATCCGCGGCGGTGACGACGAGCTTAAGGCTGCACTTCGGGCAAACGGTG
>JASHTA010000098.1 GCA_030040795.1 Gammaproteobacteria bacterium
CAACCAGCGCTCGGCCTGCCGCAGATCCCCGCGTGCGAGCACCTCGCGAATCCGACTGCTGCTCACACGCACTCCGTCGATCATCACGGGCGGCACGACATCCACCACGGCCCCGAGTCGCGCGCCGACCTCCTGCAAGAGTGGCGCGGTCGCCTCGCCATTGCGGCCGAAACGAAAATCGTGGCCGACGACGACGACGGGCGCGCCGAGGTCCCGGAACAGCAGCTGCGCGAATGCCTCGCCGGAGAGGCCGCGCACATTCTCACAAAAGCGCAACAGCCACAGGTAGTCGAGATCCGTGCGACTCAATATCCGCCAGCGCTCGCGCCAGGACGTGAGCCGCGGCGGGGGGTCCGCGGGAGACAGATGCTCACGCGGCATCGGCTCGAACGTCAGCATCATCGTCGGGCGCGCCAGCCGCTCGCCGTGATGGCGCAGGCGCTCGAGCAGCGCCCTGTGGCCGAGGTGGATGCCGTCGTAGGTGCCGACCGTGACGGCGCTCCCGCGGTGGCTGGCACGCAAGTTCCTGAATCCACGAATAAGCCTCATGAGCGCACAGCCGGTGCCGTCGCGATATTTCCGAGGGCAAAGTATAGCGTTGACAACCCCCCGACCGGTCCGCAAACTACCGCGCCCTTAAGCGCAACCCCCGTCGGAGACCTTCGTGGCCAACACCAAATCGGCCGAAAAAGCAGCTCGCCAAGCCGAGAAGCACCGCACGCGCAACATTGCGCTGCGCTCGCGCATGCGCACCGCGGTGCGTAACGTCACCGCCGCGGTGGCCGCGGGCAACAAGGCGGCGGCCGAAGCCAGCTATCGTACGGCCGTGCCGGTCATCGACGCCCTCGTCAACAAGCAGATCATCCATCGCAACAAAGCGGCGCGTCACAAGAGCCGCCTGGCCGCGCGCGTCCGGGCGATGCAGTGACCTTCTGCGGTGGCCGCTCGAGGAAGCGCATCACTGCCTCGCTGAGTTCCTTCGTGCCCTGACCCGTTGCGGCGGAGATGAGAAAGTGCCGGCCGCGGAACCTCAGCCGGCGCAGGAGCTCGCGTGCGCGCTGCTCCGCCTCCTCCGCCGGCAGCAGGTCGCGCTTGTTGATCACGAGCCAGCGGGGCTTTGCGGCGAGATCCTTGCTGAATTTCTTGAGCTCCGCCCGGATCGCCCGCACGGCCGCGATGGGCTCCGCCGCCGGATCGAGCGGCGCGAGATCCACCACGTGCAGCAACAGCCGCGTGCGCTGCAGGTGCCTGAGGAAGCGGATGCCGAGCCCGGCGCCCTCCGCCGCGCCCTCGATGAGCCCCGGAATGTCCGCCATCACGAAGCTGCGATGCTCGCCGAGGTCCACGACGCCGAGGTGCGGATAGAGCGTGGTGAAGGGGTAATCGGCCACCTTCGGCCGCGCCGCCGAGACCGCGCGGATGAGCGTTGACTTACCCGCGTTCGGCAACCCGAGAAGACCTACGTCCGCCAGGATCTTGAGCTCTAGCTCGAGTGTTCGCTTCTCACCCGGCAGGCCCGGACCGAACTGCCTCGGAGCGCGATTCGTGCTGGACTTGAACCGGGTATTGCCCCATCCGCCTTTGCCTCCGCGGGCGGCGAGCAGTGTTTCGCCGACCTGCGTGAGATCACCCAGTTGCTCGCCGGTATCCGCGTCTCGAACGATCGTGCCGACCGGGACAGGGATGCGGAGATCCTTGCCGGTTGCGCCGGTACAATCTCTGCCGGAGCCCGGCTCGCCCGACTGCGCTTTGCACGTGCGCTCGACTCTGAAGTCGGCAAGCGTGTTGATTCCGGCGATCGCCTGTAGGTAGATGCTGCCGCCGTCTCCGCCGTCCCCGCCGTCGGGGCCACCGTAAGGGACGAACTTCTCGCGCCTGAAACTGACGCTGCCGCGGCCGCCTTGTCCCGCCTGCACTCTGACTCTGGCTTCGTCAACGAACTTCATGAGCCGGCGTCCGCTGCGAGCCGGCCGCTCGGTGCCGCGACCGAGGCGAGCCGCCTGTGGCCCGCGAGCTAGACCGTCTCCGGGACCACGCTCACGAGGAGGTGCTGCTCGGGCCCTTTTTTCTTGAACTGCACGCGGCCGGCGACCTTCGCATACAGTGTATGATCCGTACCGACGCCCACATTCTCACCGGCGCGCATCGGCGTGCCACGCTGGCGCACCAGAATATTGCCCGCCAACACGTGCTCCCCGCCGAAACGCTTGACGCCCAGGCGTTTGGAATGAGAGTCGCGGCCGTTTTTGGTGCTACCGCCTGCCTTTTTGTGTGCCATGTCCGCCGAATCCTCTATGAACGGGCTGCAGTCAACCGGCGGTGATGCCGGTCACCTTCACTTCGGTGAACGGCTGGCGATGGCCTTTCTGACGCAGATAATGCTTGCGCCGCCGGAACTTGACGATCGAGACCTTTCCGCCCTTGCCATGACGGACGACCGTCGCGACGACCTTGCCGCCGTCGATGCGCGGCGTGCCGAGTCTCACCTCGGCCCCCTCGCCGACGAGAAGCACCTCGCCGAACTCCACGGTGGCGCCGGGCTCGGCATCGAGCTTCTCGATGCGCAGAACGGCATCCTTCGTCACCCGATATTGCTTGCCGCCGGTCGCGATTACCGCGTACATGATGAGGCTTCCCAACGTGAGGCGAGCCGGCCGAGACGGCCGATGCGCGAAAGGCCGCGCATTCTACTCACCGCGGCAGAGCGGGTCAAACCTGCGATTCCCGAGCCGGCACTTGCACTTACGATGGCTTCCGCCCCCACTCGAGGCTCATTCTCGGCTACGCTTCGGTTCGCACCGATCCGTGACCCGAAAGCCCTCCCCTGCCATGACGCTCGATGAAATCCGCGCGCTTGTCCAGCACGATCTGGCGTCGGTGGATGAGGTCATCCGCTGCCGCCTCAAGAGCTCGGTACCCCTGATCGATCGCGTGGCCGAGCACATCGTCGCCGGCGGAGGCAAGCGTCTGCGACCCCTGCTCGTGGTGCTCGTCGGACGAGCCTGCGGCCACTGCGGCATGGCGCACGTCGAGGCGGCCGCGTTCATCGAATTCATTCACACCGCCACGCTCCTGCACGACGACGTGGTGGACGGCTCGTCTCTGCGCCGCGGCCGCGACACGGCGAACGAGGTGTTCGGCAACCAAGCGAGCGTGCTGGTGGGGGATTTCGTCTATTCGCGCGCGTTCCAGATGATGGCCTCGCTCTCTTCACAGCGGGTGATGGAGATCATGGCCGACGCCACCAACGTCATTGCCGAGGGCGAGGTGCTGCAGCTCATGAACGCTCACGACCCGGAGACGACCGAGCAGCGCTATCTTGACGTGATCTACCGCAAGACCGCCCGGCTCTTCGAGGCCGGCGCGGAAGTCGCAGCCGTACTCTCCGAGGGCACCTCCGAGATGCAGCGCGGCCTCGCCCGCTTTGGCCGCCATCTCGGCACCGCCTACCAGCTGGTCGACGACGTGCTCGACTTTCGCTCCAATCCCGCCGAGCGCGGCAAGAATCTCGGCGACGATCTGGCGGAGGGAAAGCCGACGCTTCCCCTCATCCACGCGCTGCGCCTCGCGAGCGATGGGGACCGCGCGCTCATCCGCACGGCCATCCAGAGCGGCGGTCTCGCGCAGCTCGGACCGATCGTGGGCGCGATCGAATCGAGCGGCGGACTCGACTATGCCGCCGAGCTCGCGCGACGGGAGTCGCAGGCAGCGCTTGCGTCTCTCGCCGTGCTGCCGGACTCGAGCTACAAGCGAGGCCTCGAGTCGCTCGCGCGGTTCGCGGTGGAGCACACGATCTGAGTTCATGTCGAAACCCCTTGCAGCCGGTGGAGGTATGTAGCCCATGCGTCGTTGCGACCCGCGTCTTGCGGCCTTGGCCGCCGCCGCCGTCCTGGCGGGATGCTTCAATGCTCCGCACGGAAGCAGCCCCGGGGGCCCTGCCTACGGCAATGGCAACGTCACTGCCGGCAGCGGGGGCGGTCACACGGTCAACGGGACCGTACAAGTTCCCGACGGCCAGAAGACGGGCGACCTGTCGACCGTCAACGGCTCCATTCAGGTCGGCAGCGACGTGACGCTTGCCACCGCGCAAACCGTCAACGGCAGTATCACCCTCGGCGACCGCACCACCGCGGATTCCTTGACGACAGTCAATGGATCCATCTCCCTCGAAGACGGCGCCCGCGTCGCCCACACGGTCCGCGCCGTGAACGGCTCGCTCACACTGCGCAGCGGGGCCGATGTCGGCGGCTCGCTCATCAACGTCAACGGCACGATCCAGCTGAATGCCGCTCACGTGGGGGGCAGCATCACGACCTCCAACGGCGATATCACCGTGGAGGGCGCCTCTCATATCGACGGCGGCATTCTCGTGCAGAAGCCGCCGACCGGCTGGTTCCAGTTCAAGCACGAGCCGCGTATCGTGATCGGGCCAGGCTCGGTGGTGACGGGAAGCCTGCGCTTCGATCGGCAGGTCGAGCTTTATGTCAGCGACAAGGCGAAGATCGGCCCCGTCACCGGCACAACGCCGCTCAGGTATCCCGGCGAGGGTCCGGTGGGCTGACGCTCGAGTCCGCCGGCATTTCATGGGCCTGAGCGTCCGTGGGCTCGGGCGTATCGTGGGCCCGAGTGTTCGGTGGCTCGGGCGTTCCGCGGACCTGACGGTCCATGGACCCCGGCGTTCCATTGAACGCCCCCTCGGCATCCAGTAGACTTCGCGGCCCCGCACACGGTCGGCCCCCGGGCGATCTCGGCGCTAACGCGCTCCGGAATCTCCCGGCGCAAGCGGCCCCGTGGCGGATCTCCCACCGATCCGGGGTGTAGCTCAGCCTGGTAGAGCGTTTGGTTCGGGACCAAAAGGTCGCAGGTTCAAGTCCTGTCACCCCGACCACTGACAAATCGCCTGGGCGATTTGAACCTGCGCAAACGGTCCGTCACTTCCCCTTTTCCGGACCGTATTTCTTCAGCCACTCCCGGCTTGCCCGGCGGCGAATTTCCTCCGGATCATCCGTCGCCCCCTGTTCCCGGATCTTCCGCCACGTTTCCGCCGCCACACGGCGGCGCTCTTCGGGTGACATCTTTGACGCCGAATCAACCGTGCTGCTGTTGCCGAACGATCGCTGCGGCAATGGGGGCGGAGGAAACCGGCCCATTTTCAGGTTCCAGTAGGCCCACGAGCGAGGATCGATTATTCCAGGCGGCGCACGGTCGAGCGCCTGCCGAAATTCGTCGTCGGAAACATATCGCCGAATGATCCGCATATCTTCATGGCGAGCGTAAGTCATGGCATAAGCCATGAACCTGACGGGGTCCGACAACGCTCTCTCCGCCTCTTCAAACCAGACGATCCGGCGCGCAGCTTCCGATGTCTCGGGCGTAAGCGGAATGGGCCTCACAAACCAAGTCCTTTATCTCGGCCCACGCTCAACGCAAAATCATCTACGTTCGGCAGATGATCCAAGTCGACCTCTCTGACGGCATCCACTAGCCGAAACTTCACATCTTCGGGCAAGTCCCGCAGATTCCCATCGTCGAAGTACGACAAGGCCTTGAGGGTAATCTCCGGGTTGAAGGATGCTCCGTACAGTCTTTCGGCCGCGGCCAGCGCAAACGGTAAGCTGACATTGCCGACGCGGATGAGAGCATCCATGTCAACGTAATCCTTAGCCTCTGCGCGGACCTGAAGAACCGATGCTTTGGTGCCGGCGAGATCGAGGAGTGAAGCAACCTTCAAGGTGTTGTCTTTCGCGACCAGCGGCAGAGCCAGGCGCGGCAGCTTCGGCACTCCGAAAAAGGACACTTTCACTGGAGCGCCCCGCTCCACTATCGCACTGAGTGTGTTCTTTTCACGCTGAACGATTCTCGCTCCTTCCAGAAAGGAGATTCCACCCTCCAGCGCGGGCACATCGATGGCCCGGCTGCCGAAGAAATCGAAATCGACCGACGTGCGGTGCCCCAAATGCAGCGCCAATGCGGTGCCGCCATAGAGCGTGAACTCAGCAGGTATCACGGACAGTTCGGTCCATAGCCGCCGCTGTGCTTCAGGCAGAACATCCAGACGAGGCGAGAATTCCTGCATGTGTCAGTAAGCGGTCGCCTTTGGCCCGATCCGTTCAGAGGCCAGATGCCGTGCCGGCAACGGCTACGCCATCCTAACTTCGTTCAACGTACCAGAAATCATCTATTTCACGCGGATCCTGACCGGAAGTGCAGGTACGGCACAAATCCCCTCACCCCGACCAATTTCGCCATGACCCTCCTCACCATGATGAGTTGCGACCTTCGGCCACCGAATGCGAACGCGAGTTCACGGGCTACGCAAAGGCCATTATCCGCCCACGACTGGCAACCTTGCGTACCGCGTCGTAAAGCGCATTTACATTCTTGGCTACGAGCACGGGTGGATAGCTCCGAATTCCGCGTACGAATTCCCAGTAGCGACCATGTGCGACCCAATGGCGCAAGGCAAGGATCTCTTTGAATTTCCCAATCGCGCTCACGATCTGATTCCGCTCGGTCTCGGTGATAGCCGAAGTGGCCCCGAGGTAACTCTTCCACGCCTCCACGATCCCACTATCGTACAAAGGGACATGCCATTCCGTGTCGGCGTTGGATCTGAGAACGGCGAGGCGTTTTGACAGCTCATCGCTTCGCGGCTTTCGCCGTTCAGCCGCATCGAGCCTCAGTCGCGCTTCTGCACTTGCCGTAAGCGTTAGTACGGCAGCCAAGTCTAGCTCTTCCTGACAAGAGTCAACGTGGTCGTCAATCTCAGATGGGGTGGATCCAAGGGGAACCACATCGCTCAGGTACGACGGAAGTTCTTCCCGAAATTGTAAGCATCGGTGCGTTTCAAGGCGCTCCTGCTCCAGACCTGCGGAGCAAAGCTCGTACCACGCGAGTACATCTTCCGGCTCCAGTGTCGCCGGATCGTCAAACAGCATTGGGCTTAACCAATACCGAACAGATCGGTAAATAGATCCTGAAATGTTTCCTGAGTAAGCGGGCGCAGCTCTCGTCGTTGTGCCTTCGCCTTCCCACTCAACAGTGGATGCGAGATAAACCAACTGGCATTCGCCATCCGATCTTTCGTTGACGCTGTCGAATCATCTGGCGCGACCAGTAGCAACACCGCTTTGCCGTTGGGACCGGTCACATCGATTCGACCCAACGCGCCAATAATGATGGTTCCGATGGGATTCAATGTGAGTCGCTTCGGCCCCAACTTGATAATTCCCGACGCGATTTCATAACGCCCGAGGCTCTCCTCCTCCAAATTAACTTTGCCGGGCTCAATCTTCAGGGAGCCCGATTGGACGAGGGGGGAGAGCCACCGGCTGATGTCGCCCAACAACGCGCCGACGCGACCTTCCCACCACTGTATTCGGGATTGCCGAAGGGCTGGCGCTTCAGCCTCGTCCGTTCGCTCTCGCTCAGCGTACTCGCGAACAAGCTCTTCGAATTTTGACGCTGGCATGTCTATGCCCTCATGGAATCCGACCGGTGACCGAAGTCTGTTTCAGTATGTAATGCCAATAAATCAACGTGCTGGGCGCTGCGAATCCGCAACGTGATTGGACGGCGCTCAGCTATTTTCGTTCTTTCAGCAAGTCGTTGAGGTGATCATGGGCCGGGTTCATCGCGACGGTTTCGATCGCATCCGCGATATCAGTCGGCAGCTCGGCGATGCGATATGCCCGCCGCTCCAGCGCACGCAGCCGTTGCAGCTCTGCATACTCGTGCGCCGATACGAAATATCCGCTGATGCGCCCGTAGCTCGTGATGGTGATGGGCTCACGTTGAGCCGCCTCTTTATAGCGGCCAAAATTCTTGGCGAACTCGGTGGCTGAAATAGCAACCATCGCTGACTCCAAGAGTTTGAGATATGTGTAAGTTACGGAATTTACGGGTATCTATCAACTGGTTGTCCGCTCACGCTTACAGGCGAGGCGAGCGTCAGATTCCATAGATAATTCAATCAATTATGCTATTTAAGCCGGACCCTGATCGGAAGTGCAGGAACGTCACAAATCCCCTCACCCCGACCATCTATGCCGCAGTTCTCCGCGCTGCGATGTTCCGCGACCGAGCGCGGCGATTCGGCACCCGCAACCGTAGATAGCTCGGGTCAAAACTGCTTTCGCAGACAGATCCGCGTGTTCAACCAAAAGCGCCGCCAACTCAGCATAGGACGCAGCTGGTCAACCGTGGTCGATCAGGGCCTTTACCGAGTCGTGACTTGACGAGTCATGACTCGGCGATTACGCTGCGAAGCATGCGTTCGGCCCTCGAAAATTTTCCATTTATCGCTCGCGAGAAGGAGCTGGCGGCACTTGAGTCCGCCTACCAGGGGCCAGAGAGTGCCTTCTGGCCCATTTACGGGCGACGCCGCGTTGGCAAGAGCGAACTGATCCTGCAATTTGGCAAGAATCATCCGACGCTGTATCTGGTCGGCAAGCGCGCGCCTGCCGACCAGATGATGCGCGAGTTCCTCGAAGGAGCCGCAATATTTCTCGAAGAACCTCTGCTGGCCTCCATGCCGGTAGAGAGTTGGAAGAAGACGATCGAGGCGGTGGTCCAGCGCTGGAAAAAAAAGGACAAAATGATTCTGGTATTCGATGAGTTCCAGTGGCTCGTCGAAAAAAGTCCCGAGCTTCCCTCGGTCCTGCAGGAGCAGTGGGACAGGAACTGGTCGAAGAATGGACGCATGTTCCTGATCCTCTGCGGCTCGTACATCGGCTTCATGGAGCGGGAAGTGCTGGGGAAGAACAGCCCGCTATACGGACGGCGGACAGGACAGATTTTTCTCAAGCCCTTCGGGTATCGGGATGCCGCCCTGTTTCATCCCCATGCCTCGCTCGTGCAGCGGGCCATGACTTATTTTATCTGCGGCGGCATTCCGCTGTATTTGCGCTACTTTGAAGCCGGACGCTCGGTGCTGCAGAACATCGAGCACCTGCTGCTCAGTGAACAAGCAGCACTCTACCGCGAACCTGACTTTCTCCTGCGCGAGGAGCTTCGCGAGGTCGAGAAATACTACATGATTTTGATGGCCCTGGCGGGCGGCGCGCTGCCTAGCCGGGACATTGCGCGAAGGGCTGGCATCGGTGATCGTAGCCTGCACTACTATCTCGACCAATTGACGAGCCTGGGATACATCGACAAGCACTTTCCGCTGACCTCGCAGCGGCCAAAAGCGCGCGAGGTGCGCTATCGTCTGCTCGAT
>JASHTA010000099.1 GCA_030040795.1 Gammaproteobacteria bacterium
CCTGATGAGCGCGCTCAGGGTCGGATTCCTTCGTGACGAAGATCAGGGCCTCATCCGGCCTCATGTCGCGGAAGTAGCACCACCGGTGCTCGGGGTTGTACCGCACCACGAGGCTCTCCGCCGTCCGCTGCGGGACGCCGGGAAAGTCGAATACCGCGCAGGCCGGAACGAGATCGGCATCCGCGACGGTGCGGGCGCTGCACACGGCGAGCGGAACATCCTGGGGCGGCTGTGACAGCACCCGCCAGACGTTGTAGTGCGCGAAGCGTCGCAAGCGCGGAAGCTTGCCGCGTGCGGCCGCAAAGAATTGCTCCGCGATGCCGCGTGCCCGCGCCTCGCCGTAATCGATGTGCACGAATCGCGCCGGCATCGAGTTATTGAGTCGGCCAGACAGCGGCGAGCGCTCGGCGAAGCGGACGAAAGGCGCCGCCACCACCGCAGCTGCGCAAGCGCCCGTCACCTCGCAGATCAGGCGCTCCACTTCCGGTGTGTAGACTCGCTTGAGCTGCTCCTCGTCGAGGAAGCTCGTGACGCGCGAGGGGTGCCGCACCAGTGTGAACCCTTCGCGATCGAGACTCGGTGCGTCCGTCCTGCCGCGCGCGTTCTCGATCGTGACCTTGCGCGGATCGAGGACGTGAACGTCCCGCGAGTGATCGTGCGCGTGATAGCGAGGCATCTCGGCCATGGGGCCGGTGTAGTTGATGGTGGCCGTCACGACGTCTCGACCGACGCTGTCACGAGAGCTCATGATGGGATCCCCACGTGGAATCAACCCGCTTGAATGCCGCTGGAAACACTCCCTCGCGCGGCGCGTATGGCCGGAGGGATCGCCCCGAGTATCGCGATCGCCAGCGCCCAAATGACCGCCATTGCGATGAGATGGGGTGCCAGAAACGCCGAGAAGATTCCCGTGTAGGTGGTGATGCGATGACCGTTTGCAATGAGCCACGCAAGTCCCAGCCCGACGCAGGCACCGGCACTGGACACCAGCAACGCTTCGGCGACTACGGAGATCGCGATCGGCAGCGGTGAATAGCCGATCGCTCGCAATATGCCGATCTCCCGCCGACGATCGCTCACGACACCGTAAAGAATGTTGACCGCACCGGCGAAGGCTCCAATCGACAGTACAGCCGCCACCAGATAGCCCAGATGGGCATAGAAAGGACCCAGTCCCTGTTTCTGCCAGTACTCCGACTGCCTCTCGGCCGTGACCTGAAGCGCGGGGTTGTGCAGCAGCCACTGCTTGAATCGATCGAAGTCTGCGGCGCTGTTGAGCCGCACGAGGATGCTGCCGTATCCAAGCTTGTGGGTGCTCGCGCGAAGGGTCTCGGCATCCGTCACGAGTCCACTTTGGATCGCGCCGCCGGCCGCGGTAAATACTCCCACGATCGGCCATCTCCCATCCGGCATGGTGACGGATGACCCGGCCGCGACGCCGAACACGTCCCGCGCGGTCTTGCCGACGACGAATTCGTGTCGTCCCGTCTTGAACAGGCGTCCCTCGACGATCGTGAAATCCTTTTGCAGCGTCGGACCTCGAGCGCCTATCCCCTGGATGCTGAGGTGAGAGAACCGGAATCCGGTCTCGGGGAAAATCTCATAAAGGAGCTCGGCATCGGCCAGCGCCTTCCCGGTACTCGTGTGCGCGATGCCCGGCGCGTCCAGTATCGTACCCAGCTCGCTCGGCGTGATGTCCGCCGCATGGACGTTCGGGGTCTTCGACGACAGGACGAGCGCCGTATCGGGCGTCGCAGTCGTTTCCATCATCCGTAGCATGCCGGCCTGCACCGATAAAATGGAGACGAGCGTGGCGACTACGCAAGCCGTCCCCACGATCACAACCGTGGAGGGTATTGCGCGACGAGGCCAGCTCCTGAGCCCGATCGCCGTCACCCACAGGCATTGCCGAAGTCCATTCATCGTTATTGTCCGGACAGCGCCGAAGCAACGCTCAGTCGCCTGAGCTTGAGCAGCGGCGCCACCGAGCTCGCAAAGGCGACGGCCAGCGCGAAGAAGACCGCCCAGACGTACACTTCGATCGAAAGATCCTGTCGCTCGAAGAGGATCCTCAACGCGTCGGGAACATACCGCATCGGAAGCTGGAGTACGAGCGTTGCGAGGCCGGTACCCCAGAGCGATCCGATCAAGCAGGGAACGGCGGCCTCCGCGAATACAAGGCCCATGAGCAGGCGCTGAGAGTAGCCGAGGGTGATCAGTACGGCGAACTCCGATAGGCGTTCCCGGACGGAACGTGCGATACCGTTCCCGACGAGAAACAGCGCCATGAGCAGACCTGCGCCGGCAACGCCCCACGTCAACGTTGCGTAGTTGATATTCTGGTTGGCCTGCTGTTCTTCATCGATTCTGAACGGAATCGAGTACGTCGGGGCGTCGGAATTGAGGAAATGAGCATCGATGGCTTGGCTCACCTCGATGGCTTTGGCCGGATCAACGACCGACACGATGAAGGCGTAACCCACCCCGCGGCGATCCAGTGCCAGCACATTCTCGATGTAGTTGGCGTTACCCCAGATGACGCCGTCGGTGAACAGAGGATCCTGGGGTATGACATCCAGAACGTGAAAGATCGAGGTGGTTCCGCCGTCTGCCCGAATGCCCGGCGGCGTATTGATCGGCAGCCTGTCGCCGGCTTTGAGTTGCAGCTTCTGCGCCAGCTCTTGGCTCACCAGAATTCCGGACGGGTCGGCGAAGAGCCGGTTCCACTGCTGCTTTTTGACTGGAGCATCGGGTCTGGCGTGTCGCATCCCCTCGGTAACCATGTCGATATCGACCGGGTCGTCGGGTCCGCGGCGATATCCGCCGAAGTGCTGCCACGCACCGACTGCAGACACGCCCCGGAAGCGCTCGAGCGATTTCCCCACGGAAAGGGGCAATCCCACGTAGGGGTCCGACGGGAAGCGCGGAAGCACCCAGATCTCGTTGGAGAGCCCCGCAGTGAACTGGAGCTCCTTGTCTCTGTAGAGACCGATCATCATGCCGAAAAGCACGAACGCAGCGGTCATGGCGATCCATGTCAGAACCGCCTCTACCGGTCGGCGCCAAAGGGCAGCCCATATCAGCGCGGCGAACTTCAATCACTGACTCCAGAGATCGACGTCTACACATTGCCGAGCTCGAGGCCGACTCTCAACCCGAAAGGCATGACCGGCGCGCGGGGCGCGATGACTGGCGGCCGCACAAGCACGAACGCTTGTTCGGCATTCTGCTCGAGCGCAGGGGCGGCCCGCTGACTGATGAAAAAGGCCGCTCCCATTCGGCGAGCGGCCTAAGCGCGCAGGTCGGGAGCTGTGCCGGCGCGCGCATCGAGTGTATATCTGCGCCCGCGCGCGATGAACCGAGTGTTTTCGCGGAGGGGACAATTTTTTCGCTGATAGCTGATTTGAGCGAAAAAAAACGCGACACTCTCGGCGGCCGGCTCCAGCGGCGAGTGTCCGAGAGTACAACGCCGGGAAGACGGCCCCGCGCGCATCCACTGCGCGTGAGCAGCCTGCGTGTGAGTATCGGCGGTGATGTGCCATGAGCCGCTCGCCTGGGACGAGCGGCACCGGCGATCCGTAAGCCTTTGATTTATTGGCGCTCCCTACGGGATTCGAACCCGTGTTACAGCCTTGAGAGGGCTATGTCCTAGGCCTCTAGACGAAGGGAGCGCTGCTTTGGAGCCCAGGCTAAGGAGCGCGGTATTATAGGCAAGTTGCCCTGATGCTCAAGCCGAAAGCCACCGATTGAACTCCTCCGCTGCGCCCGCGACGGCGCCCGTGACGCCTCGGATCATTCCGCGATCCGAGCACAGCATTTCCCGCTCCGCCATCTCGCCCAACGCGCTGCGCGTGCTGTACCGGCTGCGCGAGGGAGGATTCCAGGCGTTCCTCGTCGGGGGCTGTGTGCGCGACCTGCTGCTCGGCCACGAGCCGAAGGACTTCGATGTGGCGACGGATGCGCTGCCGGAGCAGGTGAGGAGGCTCTTTCGCAACTGCCGTCTGGTCGGCCGGCGCTTCCGTCTCGCCCACGTGTTCTTCGGGCGCGAGACGATCGAGGTCGCAACCTTTCGCGCGAAGAGCGCGCCGTCGCAAGCGGAGGAGCCGATCCCCGACGCCGATCCCGAGGAGGGAGAGGCGCCGGAGATCGATGAGCCGCTCGAGGCCGATCTCGTCGGGTCTTCCGCGGGTCCGGCGGACGCCTCGATGGACGATTCCGAGCGCGCGGTGGATGAGACAGGGCGCATTCTGCGCGACAACGTCTACGGCTCCATCGACGATGACGTGTGGCGGCGGGATTTCACGGCGAACGCCCTTTACTACAACATCGCGGACTTCTCCTTGTGGGATTACGTGGGCGGCGCGGAGGACATCGCCTCGCGGACGCTGAGGCTGATCGGCGATCCCGAGACCCGCTACCGCGAAGACCCCGTGCGCATGCTGCGCGCGGTGCGTTTCGAGGCGAAGCTCGGCTTTCACCTCGATCCCGGGACGGCCGCGCCGATCGGGCGCTTGGGCGAGCTGCTCGCAGGTGTGCCCTCCGCCCGGCTGTTCGATGAGACGCTGAAGCTGCTTCTCTACGGACACGGTGCACGCAGCTTCGAGATCCTGCGCCGCCGCGGTCTGCTCGCGACGCTCCTGCCGACCGTGGACGCCTATCTTGCGGCGCATCCGGGCAGTCTCGTCGAGAAGCTGCTGAAGCAGGGGCTCGAGAACACCGACGCGAGAGTCGTTGACGGCAAGCCCGTGACACCGACGTTCTTGTTCGCGATCCTCCTCTACGGACCGATCGCTCAGGCGATCGAGGCGACACCGCCCGAGCGCTGGCACGAGCTCGGAACGATCCTCGATGCGTGCGACCGCGCGGTGCGGGAAGCGCAGGCCGAGATCGCCATTCCGCGGCGGTTTGCGCTCGGCGTGCGCGAGATGTTCGCGCTGCAGCCGCGGCTCGAGCATCCGCGCGGCCGCCGTGCGCTGCGAGTGCTCGAGCATCCGCGCTTTCGCGCGGCGTTCGATCTGCTGCTGCTGCGTGCGGAGCATGGACTCGTGCCGCGTGCCACGGCGGACTGGTGGACCCGCATCCAGGAGGCATCCCCGCCGGAGCGCGCGGAGATGGCGGACGGGCTCGCAAGCTCGGCCGAGCACAAGGACGGGCCGCGGCGCGGCTCACGCCGCCGCCGCCACCGCCGCCGTCAGCCGGCGGGGTCTACCTGAGCGGCTTCCGCAGCGCGAGCCCGCCGACTGCAAGTGAGGCGCACGAGATGATGGTCTGGCAGCCGGCCTACCTCGGCATTGGCGGCAATCTTTCCGATCCACGCTCGCAGGTCTTGCGCGCCATCGAGCGCGTCGGCTCCATTGCCGATGTCCGGCTCGTGCTGCGCTCGCGGCTGTACGGCTCCCGTCCGCTCGGCGACCCCCGGCAGCCGGATTTCGTCAACGCCGTCGTGGGGGTGCTCACGCGCCTCGAGCCGCCGGCGCTGCTCGGCGAGCTGCGAGCCATCGAGCGGGCTTTCGGCCGTCCGGATGCCCGGCAGAAATGGGGTCCGCGCGTCATCGATCTCGATCTCCTCGTCTACGGCCGCGAGCGCAGGGGCGAGCCCGAGCTGCTGCTGCCTCACCCCGGCATAGTGGAACGCAACTTCGTTCTGTATCCTCTCGCGGACATTGCCCCCGATCTCGAGGTCCCCGGGCTCGGGCGCGTCGCCGATCTCGCAAGACGCGTCCCCGCCGAGGGCATCTGGACTCTGGAGGACGAAGCCCTCTCCGCCGCAACCCACGATGTGCAGCCTCCACCGGGGCGCCGAGTCGATCCCGATCGAATCACATGACTGCCGCCGCTCCAACGTTTCGCTTCATCGTCATCGAAGGCCCGATCGGTGTGGGCAAGACGAGCCTCGCGCGCAAGCTGTGCGAGAGCTTCTCGGGCGAGGCGGTGCTGGAGCAGGCCTCGCAGAACCCGTTTCTCGAGCGCTTCTATCGCAACCCGCGCGCGGGTGCCTTCCCCGCGCAGCTTTACTTCCTCTTCCAGCGCGCGCAGCAGCTCGCCGCGCTCAATCAGCAGGATCTGTTCGCGCAGGTCCGCGTCGCGGACTACCTCATCGAGAAGGATCG
>JASHTA010000100.1 GCA_030040795.1 Gammaproteobacteria bacterium
CCCGCATCCACCGCGCGGTAGCCCATGAGGCCCTGCGCATAGGCGGGAATCAGGTAGGTGCTCCCGAGCAGCATGAATCCGAGCATCAGCATCAGTCCGAACGCCACCGCGAAGTTGCGATCGAGCAGCAGCCGCACATCCACCATCGGCTCTGAGCATTTGAGCTCGCGGCGGATGAGTAGCACGAACGCCGTTGCCGACACGAGCACGAGCCCGATGACGAGGGGTGAGGAGAACCAGTCATCCTCCTGTCCGCGGTCGAGCACGATCTGCAGGCAGCCGAGGCTCAAGGCCACGAAGGCGAAACCGACCCAGTCCATGGAGGATTGCGTCCTGGAATCGTGGCCCGGCGCTCGCTCGCGGATCAGCGCGGTGACCAGTCCGAAGAGCGTGATGCCGATCGGCACGTTGATGAGGAAGATCCAGCGCCAATCGTAGCTGTCCGTGATCCATCCGCCGAGCGTCGGGCCGATGGTCGGCGCCACCACGGCGGCAATGGCGTAAATCGCGGAGGCCATGCCGCGCTTCTCGGGGGGAAAGCTGTCGGCGAGAATCGCCTGCCCGACAGGCTGCAAGCCGCCGCCGGCGGCCCCTTGCGCGGCGCGCAGCACAACCAGCGCCGCGAGGTTCGGCGCAAATCCACACAGCAGCGAGCTTGCCGTGAAGCCCGCGATGCACATCAGAAAGAAGCGCTTGCGGCCGAAGTGCCTGGAGAGCCAGCCCGAGATCGGCATGACGGCCGCATTCGTGACGAGGTAGCTCGTCAGCACCCAGGTGGATTCATCCTGGCTCGACGACAGCGATCCGGCGATGTGCGGCAACGAGACATTGGCGATGGAGATGTCCATGATCTCCATGAACGCCGCCAGCGCGACCACCGGCGCGATGAGAAACGCGCCGATCGGGCTGGTGTCGCGAGTCGTCGCGCTCACGGCCGTGCCCGGCCCATCGCGCGCGCGTAGTAGGCATCCGTGTGGTGGCTCAGATTCGCGGCGACGATCGCACCGATCGCGGCGTCCGCCCCGGCGTCCTGGGCTGCGTAAACATCGGTGTGCAGCGACACCGGCCAGGCGGGTATCCGCGAAAGAGCGGAGCCGCTTCGATTGCGCACGTTCACATCCACATCCGTGGAAAGACCGAGGAAGAGCGGATGCTCGGCGAGCTCCTCGGGCTCGAGGCCGATACGAACCGGCAGGCGTTGCACGATCTTGATCCAATTGCCGGAGGCATTCTCCGTCGGCAGGACCGCAAGGGCGCTGCCGGTGCCCGCGGTGAGACCGAGAACTTTGCCGTGGTACTTGACGTGCGCGCCGTACATGTCCACCGAGATCTCAACGGGCTGGCCGATGCGCAGGTTGCGCAGCTGGCTTTCCTTGAAGTTGGCATCGATCCACATCGACGTCTCGGGAACCAGCGCGAGCATCTCACTCGAGGGCGTGACTTCCTCGCCGAGTTGCACCGAGCGGCGCACCACGTATCCGGAAACCGGCGCTACGACACGCGTGCGGGCAAGTGCGAGCCACGCCGCCCGCAGATTGGCCTCGGCCTGTAGCACACGGGGGTGGGTCGCCGGCGTCGTCCCCGCGATCGCATCGCGTGTGCTGGCGAGCGTGGCTTGCGCCTGCTGCAAGGCGGCACGAGCGCTGCGCACGGCGTTCTGATCGTGCTCCAGGGTCTCGAGGGACACGCCGTGCACGGACAAGAGCGAGCGGTCGCGTGCCAAGTCCTCGGTGGACTGGCTCAACTGCGTCTGCTGGGCATCGACGAGCGCGGCGTCGCGCGTCTCTTCGGCGAAGAGCTGCGCAACGTCCCGCACCGTTTCGGCGAGATTGGCCTTTGCCTGCGCCAGCGCGACCTGAGCGTCGCGAGGATCGAGCTGAACCAGCACCTGTCCGCGCCGCACGAACTGCGTCTCGTCCGTGTCGATGGAAATCACCGTGCCGCTGATCTGCGGCGTCAGGTGCACGAGATTGCCGTTCACGTACGCATCGTCGGTGGCGACGTGATACCTCATGAAGAAGGCGTAGTAGGCGCCGAGGGCAGCGGCGCTCACGGCGGCCGCGATCAATATGAGTCCGCGCCGCATGAGTCCCCGCGGCCGCGGCTTGCGGGTCTTCGCGCCGTCCTGTCCAGCTTGCTGCGATGGCTGCTCACTCATGATTGTTTCCTGATGGGGTCGTGACGTTGCGATCGGCGTGTGAAGTAGAGGGCACGTCCGCGGCGCCGAGCAGCGCGCGATCGGGGACATGCCACCAACCGCCGCCCAGGGCGCGGAACAGCGCCGCGGTATCCGTGAAGCGCTGCACGTCCGCCTGCACCTGCGTGAGCGCGGCGCTCTGGTATTGCTGCTCGGCCGTCAGCACCTGAAGCTCCGTGTACTTGCCGGCGCGATACTCTTCGATTGCGAGGTCGCGGTTCGCGCTGGCCGCTTCGAGCGCGCGGTTATGCGCCGTATAGCTGTCGCCGTCGTGTTGCAGCGCCTGCAGGGCATCCGCGACCTCCACAAAGGCGGCGATCACGGTGCCGCGGTAGCTGGAGAGCGCTTGGGCATAACGCTCCTTCGCTTCGTCGGCACGCGCGGCGAGGCTGCCGCCGTGGAACAGCGGCGCTGCAAGACCGAGGCCGGCCGACCAGACACCGCCCGGCTCGGTGAAGAGCTCGCTGAGCGCCGTGGCCTGCTGAGCGTATGCCGCGGAGAGCGTCAGCTGCGGCAGCCGCGCCGCCTCGGCCACGCCGATCTCGGCGCTGGCCGCGTGCAGGCTGTCCGTTGCCGCGAGGATGTCGGGGCGCTGCCGAACCAGCACGGAGGGAAGAGAGAGCGGCAGCCGGTTGGGCAGGGCGAAGTCTGCGAGCGTCAGGGGTGGCATCCGGAACTCATCCGGCGTCTGTCCGCTGAGCCGAGCGAGGGCGTTGCGATAGGCGTCGCGCTGCTGCTCGAGGTCGGGAAGCGTCGCGCGCACGTTCTCGAGCTGCGTTTGCGCCTGGAGCGTATCGCTCCGAATGGTCTTCCCCGCGTTCTCCAGCTGCTGGGTGAGCTCGTACTGCGCTTGAAGCTCGCTCACGAGCGAGCGGGTCACGTCGATCTGTGCAACCGTGGCGGCGTAGTCGAAAGCGGTGACGACGACCTGGTCGACCAGCGTCACGTAGGTGTCGAGAAGCTGATCGTGCGTGGTAGCGGTCGTCGCCTGCTGCGACTCGATCGAGCGGCGCACGCCGCCGAAAGGATCGAGGTCGTAGGCCAGCGACGGCCCGAGCTCATAGCGATTGCCGGTCGCGCTGAGCGAGTTCACCGGTGCATAGAGCTCGCTGCCATTGATCCGGCCGCGACCGATCTGGCCCGTGGCATCGATCTGCGGCAGCGCCGAGCCGGCGACGGCTTTGAGCTCATCCTGTGAGGCGGCGAGGCCGTGACGCGCGCCCTGAAGGTCCGGGTTGTTCGCCAGCGCCTGGCGCACCAGACGGTCGAGCGCATCGGAACGGAACAGGCGATACCAGTCGCCGGCAACGTCCCCGCCGAAAGCGAAGCTCTGCATCGCACCGGTGGGTGGCACGGAGTGCGAGTAGCCGGCCGCCGCCGGCACATCGGGCCGCACGAAGCTGGGCCCGACGGTGCAGCCGGCAAGGACGACAGCCCCCAGTGCGCCCAAGGCGGGAACGAGCGACGCCCTGCTCATCTGTCAGCCTCCCCTGTTTTGCCGCGCTTTGCCTCGTCCGCCACGCAGCGTCCGCATCGGCGTTGCGGCGTCCGAGCGCGCGGCACCCTGCGCTCTGGGAGCCGCTTGAGGCTCGACCCCCGAGGAGGCTTGCGCGGCCTCCTGAAGACGCACCAGCATCCGCTGCATCAAGCCGATCAGCGTCTCGATCTCCTGCTTGGAATACGGCGCGACCAGCTCGTTCAGCAACTCGACCACCAGCCGCTTGGTGCTCTGCACGCGGCGGCGGCCCTCGGTCGTGAGGGCGATCTCGACTGCGCGGCGATCGCGCTCGCTGCGCTCGCGTCGCACGAGGCCGAGGCTCTCCAGGCCGTCGACAATCCGTGTCAGCGCACCCATGTCGTAGCCCGTCTCCTCGCTCAGCGCGGTCGCCGACAGCTGATCGAACCGGCCCAGATTGGCCATCACGAGCCACTGCGCGAACGAGACCGGCTCGGACGCGAAGCGCCGCTCGGCGATCTGCGACATGAGCACGCCGCAGCGCTTGACCAGGAATCCGATGCTTGTCGGGGGCTCCAGCGTGTCGACCGTGTAGTAGGACTCTGTCATGGTTGCTCCCACAATGGTTGCCAAAATAATATTTGTTTTAGCAAGTAATGTCAAGCGCGGCCTCGAGCGGCGCTCGACGGGGGCTGAGATCAACCCCTTTTTTGGGGGGGCGGCCGCGGCAATGTGTGTGACCGCGGCAAGCAGGGGGGATTGCCATAATTCGCACCGACGCCCAAATTGTGCGCAAGCCATGTCAAATCGTTGAGGATTCGCGGTACGCGTCGCGTAGAGTCGCGAGTCTTAGAAACCAGCCGTTTCAGATTCCCCGGAGGCCTTCGGATGAAATCTTCAATTTGCGCCGCCGTCTTGATGGCGGCTTCGATACCCATCATGGCCGGCACGCCCTGCGACAAGGTCAAGGCCGACATCGCGGCCAAACTCGACGCGAAGCACGTGGCGCACTACACGCTCGATGCCGTCCCGAGCGATCAGGTCGGCACCCGCAAAGTCGTCGGCACGTGCGAGGGCGGCACGAAGAAGATCGTCTACACGCGGAAATAAGGCGAGTTTGCGCTCCGCGCGCGGCCCTATCGCCGGGCCGAGCCTCAGGAAAGAAAAGGATGCGGCGCCGTCGCGAGCCGGCGTACGGGCAAGCCGATCACGATCGCGATCATGAAGCCGACCAGGATTCCCACGGTGATGAATAACCGCGGAAACCAATGCCATATCAACCCAAACCCATGGCCGTTTTGCAGCAGGGAAAGCTCGAGGTAGACCCAGTAGATCCAGAAGTAGAGCAGGAGAGACTCGAAGGAGAAACTCCGGCGCCGGTGCTGAAAGGTCGCGAGCTTCCCTAGAGCGCGGACCGTATAGATCAGCCCCATGATGAAGAGGCATGCGGCGAGAACGCCGATGCTCGAGGGCGGCTCTCCTTGGAGCCGGAGGCCTGCGGAACCGAGCAGCAGTACCACACCGAGCCACAGGAGAGGGAGTGAAAGGACGGCGCGCCAGAGCGCTCGACGCTGCGCAGCCGGAGCGCCGAGACCAGGCATCAGAGCGAGCTCGGCAAGCTGCGCACGGGTCAGCTTCGAGATCTGAGCGAGGGATCCGCTCGGCATCCACCCTGCGGCGGCGAGTGCCAAGAGGCTGACGGCCCGGCGCCATACCCTCGCACCGAGCCACGGCAGGCCGATCGCGGTGGCAACGAAGAGGGCGAGGAGTACGGCGCCGATGATCAGCTGCCGCGCCGACAGTTGCATGAAAATACCGCCCAGGCAGCTTCGAATGATTTGAACGGGAGATTGGCGATCCGAGGAGCCGTGCCGGCTCACCTCCGCAGGCGCGCGTTCGAGCGTCCCTCGTCGGCTGATTCGGATGCCGATCGCTCGCAACGGCTCCGCAAGACTCGGCGGTCGCGAGCCCTGTCGAATCACACGGCGCCACTTGGCCACTGCCGCGAGCACGACGCCGAGCACGAGCACGAGCATCGTCGGAGCCCAGGCTCGCCACACAGGGCTTCCGGCGAGCGCGGCAACCGGCAGCGCGAATGCAAGAAGGAGCAACGCCGATGCAAGGACATTCGCCCGGCGAGCGAGCCGCTGCATCCCCGGTAGACACGAGCGCTTCGAATCGGCGGCGAAGGCGAGCGCGCTGGCGCCGAGCGAATAGGCGACAAAGATCACGGCGATGCAGAAGCCGAATGCGCCGACGACCGCTCCCGCGTAGCCGCCTTCCGTTGCGAGCGGATAGGCGAGCGCGGCGCAGCCCCCGTAGACGAACGCCGAGATGGCGAGGTTTCCGCCCGAGCCGAACAGGGCGGAAAGATCTTGCCGGGCTCGGCGTATCACCGCGCCACCTCGATGAACAGGTCCTCGAGATTGAGCGCATCGAGGCGTGTCCCGGGCGTAGCGACAATCTCGGGCCAGTCCTCCCCGCGGCTGCGTGCAATCACCAGCGTGATGGAGCCGTCGAGCTGGTGGTGCCTCGAGACCTCACCCGGAATACGGCTTGCGGGAAGGGCTGCTGATCCGGCGGGCACCCTGAGGCGCGCATGCGTTTCGGCGAGATCATCGAGCGCGGCATCGACGACGACTCGATGGTCGTGCAGGAACACGACGCGCGAGGCGACACGCTCGAGATCCGAGACGATGTGCGTAGAAAAAAGGATCGTCGTTCCGCGCTCGGCGGCGCGTGCGACGATCTCGCGGAGGAGATCGCGGCGCGCGACCGGGTCGAGCGCCGAGGCCGGCTCATCGAGCACCAGCAGGTCAGGGCTGACCGCGAGAGCTCGGATGAGCGCAACGCGCTGCCGCTCGCCGGGTGAGAGGCGTCCGAGCCGCCGGTCCGTGGGGATCTGCCAGCGTGCGAGCGAGAGTTCCACGAAATCGCTGTCCCAGCGCGGGTACTGGCGGCCCACGAACTCGAGCATGTCGCCGATACGCATCCAGGCGAACGCATCCGGCTCCTGCGGCACGTAGCCGATGCGCTGCTTTACCGCGTCGGTCAAACCGAGCGACGGCTCGCCGAAGACGAAGGCCCGACCCTCGTCGGGCTGCTCGAGACCGAGCAGAACGCGGATGAGCGTGGTCTTACCGGCGCCATTGCGGCCGATGAGACCGAGCACAGTGCCTCGCGTGACCTCGAGGAACACGTTGCTGAGCACCGTTTGGCCGGCATAGCGCTTCGTGAGCCACTCGCATCGGAGGGGATCATCGGAGGATCTCTCGGCGTGCAGGACGGCGTTCACTCGGGACCCTCCAGAAGCAATTTCAGGCGTTGCAGGACCAGGCGTGCAGGAAGATTGAGCTCACGCGCTTGCCGAGCCACGTCGGCCAGCTGCGCTTGCAGGCGCGCGAGCCGCTGCTCCGGGGACAGGACGGCGTGCGCACCGTCGGCGACAACCATGCCTTTGCCCCGCAGGCGCGTGAGCAGACCCTCTCCCTCCAGCTGGCAATAGGCGCGTGAAACCGTCATCGGGTTGATGGCGTGTTGAACGGCGACATCGCGAACCGAAGGGAGCTCTTCACCCGGGGGCAGCTGGCCGCTTGCGATCAGGCGGCGCAGCTGCGAGCCGATTTGCCGATAGATCGGCTCGGTCGCGCCCGGCAGTATCGTGAATCGGTCGGCGTTCATCCTATGTGTATTGATATACTAATACACATGGGCGGCTCAGGTCAAGGTCTCGGGACTCGCGCCGACGGTCACGAGTCAATTCGCGCCCGGAGCAAAGTGACCGTCGTGCGCGACAGCTTTTTCCCGTTACTATGTGCCGGATGGCGCGGGCCCGCAGAGCCGCGGGAGAGCGTCCGGAGGGGGCGGTAATGGGTCGATTCGCCGTAGGGTACGCGTCCACGATGGTGGCGCTGCTCGGGTTGAGCGCGCCTGCCTGGGCGCAGCAGGTCGCCGATCCCGGCTTCAAGAGCGTGGGACGCGGATGGCCGCTCGCCGCCGATGCGCGGCAGTACGACTA
>JASHTA010000101.1 GCA_030040795.1 Gammaproteobacteria bacterium
ACGGTTACCTTGCCGGCCAGATCGGGGCGCTGATCTTTGAAGCGCGGGTCCTGATAATTGCCCATGTAGTACCACGGCCAGCCGTAGAACGCGCCCTCGCGCACGCGCGTCGAGTAGTCGGGCACCAGGTCATCGCCGAGCAGGTCCCGCTCGTTCGTCGTGCACCACAGATCGCCGGTCGCCGGCTGGATCGTGAGGGTCACGCAGTTGCGGATGCCGCTCGCATAGACTTTCCCGGGCTGGCCCGAGCCCACCTGGAACACGAGCACGTCGCCGCGATTCGTCTCGTTGCCCCAGGCGGTTCCGAGGCCGTGCACGGCCTCCCAGGCTTTGATCTCGGCAGGGGTCTTGCGCGGCAGGTCCTCCGGCACGTTGGCCTGCGAGCCGACCGAGACGAACATGCGCCGGCCGTCCGGAGAGAACACGATGTCGCGAGTGAAATGGCCCCCGCCGGCGACTGGCGAGAGCTGAGGAACGACGATCTCCGGCACGCTCGCCGCCTGCTGCTGTCCCACGGTGTAGGCGTAGCGGACCACGCGGTTGGTCTCGGCGACGTACAGCCACTGGGGATGGTCACCGCTCGGATAGAAGGCCATGCCGTTCGGCAGGTCGAGGCCCTGGGCGAAAGTTTGCACCGTTGCCGCGGTGGTGCCGTCGGCGGATGGGCGTATCAAGACGATGCGGCCCATCTGGGTCTCGGAGACGAAGATGTCGCCGTTCGGCGCGATCTTGATCTCGCGCGGCGCCTGGACATTGCTCGTGAACACATCGATCTTGAAGCCCGGAGGCAACCGCAGGTGGGCGTCGGCCGGCCTCGGCACGAGCCTCGGGAAGTTGTATGCCGCGGGGCTCGCATACGGGGCGGGCAGCTTCGCCACCTCGATCCGGTGCACGCGGCCGGGCGCGTCCTTCTTCCAATCGGGCGTTCCCTTCGGGACCGCCGCGGCTCTTGGAGGCCGTGCTCCGGGGGGAGGCCGGAAGCCCGTGGGTGCGGCGGCCTTGAAAGTGCCGGCCTTCAG
Source organism: Gammaproteobacteria bacterium (assembly GCA_030040795.1). GTDB lineage: Bacteria > Pseudomonadota > Gammaproteobacteria > Steroidobacterales > Steroidobacteraceae > JASHUC01. The sequence continues at coordinate 1,020 of JASHTA010000101.1, forward strand.
CTCCTCGAAGTACGCGATGAGATTGTCGCGATCCGTCTTGTTCGGAACCGCGATGACCATGGCGGTTCCCGGCACGACCATCGTCGGGGACGTGAGGAAGCGGTCGAGTGTTGCGGCGTTCCACGCCAATCCCGAGTCGTGAAGCGCGTGCGTGTAGCTGAAATTCCCGTTGCTTGCGGCGTGGCGGCCGAAGACTCCATCGAGATTCGGGCCTTGCGCGCCGCCGTTGTCTCCGGGCTGGGCGCTGTGGCAGAGCGCGCACTGCTGGCGGAAAAAGGTTCTGCCTGCGTTGGCGTCGGCACCCCAGGCGGGCGCGAAGGAGGCGAGCGCCGCGAGAGCGGCGGCCAAACCCACGATCGTCTTCATGTTGGTCTCCCTCAAGATAGTCTCGTTGGACGATGCTCCGCCTCGGCGCTCGTTGCGACATCGCCGATCATCGAGTGCGCGATGTCCGTCAGACCCTCCGCGGAAGCGGCGAACGACACCGTGAATCCCCCCGAGCCGAGCGTCACGATGAACAGGTGCCCGCCTTCGCGGCTCGGCTGGGCACGCTCGATCTTGTAGCCCTCGAGCGGATAGACGACACGCAGCGACGCGTCGCCGCTGCTGTTGCGGAGTGCCTCTCGCATCACGCGCGGCAACGTCATGAGAAGCTGCCCGAGGCACGTTGCGGGCAGGATCAGCTCCGCCGGCGAGCCCTCGCGATCGAGGACATGGAAGTGCACGCGCGATCCGTCGGGATCGACCTCGAACGTCGTGAGCGCCGTCGCTTCGATGTGCTTTACAAGGTCCGCCATGAGCCGTCCTCGCCTCGCGTTGCCTCGTTATATTCCATAGAATATAGCGTATGGCGTGCGCGTCATGCCAGCGGCCCCGCGCTGCTGCCCGCATGGAAAATGCGCTCGGTCCGCTGTATTCTCTGAAATATAAGGATTTTCCGAACGAGAGAGGCGTGTTCACGATGAGCAACTCCAGCGTATGCGGCCATCGTTGGCTCGGGCCCTCGCACTCGAGGCGCGAGCTGCTGCGTGGCATCCTCTTGTTGGGCGCGGGCAGCATCGGCCGCAGCGCCTGGGCGAGCGCGGCGGCGGAGACGGCTTCCCGCGTCCTGATCGAGAGCTTCTCTGCCGCCGGACGCAGTGAAGGCGTTGCGCTGTTTCCCTTGATCCGGAAGACGGACGCGCAGTGGCAACATCAGCTGTCGCCCGGCTCGTTCGCGATTACCCGCCGCGCGGACACGGAGCGCCCCTTCACCGGCGCGTTCTGGAACAATCATGCGGATGGGCTTTATCGCTGCATCTGCTGCGATACGGCCCTGTTCGATTCGCGCACCAAATTCGAGTCCGGAACGGGCTGGCCGAGCTTCTGGCAGCCGATCTCGAAATACAATCTCGTGGAAAGCACCGATCGGAGTGACGGCATGGTGCGCACGGCGGTGTCTTGCCGCCGTTGCGACGCACACCTGGGGCACGTATTCGACGATGGGCCGCCGCCGACGCGATTGCGTTACTGCATGAACTCCGCCGCGCTGCGCTTCGTGGCGCGTGCAACGTAGCCGACCACCCTCTAAAGTGTGATATCCGGCGGCGGCGTACCCGCACGCCGTGCGCGCCTGCCGTCCCGTCGTAGGCTCTCGAGGACCGCATGACCCTGCTCGTTCTGTCGTACTTGGCCGGTGTGCTGACTCTCCTGAGTCCCTGCGTCCTGCCGATCCTGCCCTTCGTGTTCTCGCGCGCGGGACAGCCTTTCGCGCGCAGCGTGCTGCCTTTGCTCCTCGGCCTCGCGGTGACGTTTGCAGGGCTCGCCATGCTCGTGAGCGTCGGCGGAGGATGGATCGTGCAGGCCAACGAGTATGGCCGGATCGCCGCCATGGTCCTGCTCGCCGCGCTCGGCGTGATGCTGCTGTGGCCGGCGCTCGCCGAGCACGTGATGCGGCCGCTGGTCGGCCTGGGCAATCGTCTGACGGCCGGAGCCGATGCGAGCGGCGGAAGGGAAGGAACGATCGCCGGCTCTTTCATCATCGGCGTCGCGAGCGGGTTTCTCTGGGCGCCGTGCGCGGGACCCATCCTCGGGCTGATCCTGACGGGCGCGGCGCTTCAGGGGCCGAGTGCGCGGAGCGCGGCGCTTCTCGGAAGCTATGCCGCGGGCGCTGCCACCTCCCTCGCGATCGTGCTTCTGATCGGCGGGCGAGTGTATGCCTTCTTGAAGAGATCGCTCGGGATCGGCGAGTGGGTACGGCGCGGTCTTGGAGTCGCGGTCCTTGCGGCGGTCGCGGTGATCGCGTTCGGGCTCGACACCCGGGTGCTGACGCAGTGGTCGCTTGCGAACACTTCCCGCATGGAGCAGGCGTTGATCGACGAGTTTCGCCCGGCGGGCGCCAGGATGAAGGGCTCGGCGTCGATGATGATGAGCGCCGCCGGCCGCGCTGCGGCGGGTGCCAGTGCGGCGCAATCCAGCACGGCGAACGCGGCGCAGCCGGCCGGGTCGAACGCCGTGATGGCGGCGCGGCCTGGTGCCGGTGCGGGCGCCGGCAACCTGCCCGACGAAGGCGGCTTTCCGCCCCTGACCGGCGCGGTCGCCTGGATCAACAGCCCGCCGCTCACGCGCGAGGGCCTGCGCGGCAAGGTCGTCCTGATCGACTTCTGGACCTACTCGTGCATCAATTGCCTGCGGTCGCTGCCTTACGTGCGCGCGTGGGCCGAGAAGTACAAGGACCACGGCCTGGTCGTGATCGGCGTGCACACGCCGGAGTTCGCTTTCGAGAAGAGCCTCGACAACGTCCGCAGCGCCGTGCGGCGCCTCCACATCGCTTACCCCGTCGCGGTGGACAGCGACTACGCGATATGGGAGGCGTTCGCCAACAACTACTGGCCGGCCGACTACTTCATCGACTCGACGGGGCGCATTCGCGGGCACGCATTCGGCGAGGGGGACTACGATACTTCGGAGCGCCTCATCCAGCAGCTGCTTGCGGATGCGGGCTACCGCGGCGTGCCCGGCGGGCTCGTCACGGACCGGGGCACCGGCGCGGAGGCGGCCGCGGACGTTGATGAGATCCGTTCCCCCGAGACCTACATCGGCTACGAGAAGGCAGAAAACTTCGGCTCGCAGCCCGAGGTCGCGAAGGACCGGCCGGCCGATTACACCGTTCCTCAAACGCTGCAGCTCAACCAGTGGGGCCTCGCCGGCCGGTGGACGGTGTACGGTGAGAAGGCCGTGCTCGACGCAGCTTCGGGCCGCATCGTCTTTCGCTTCCATGCGCGCGACTTGCACTTGGTCCTCGGGCCTACGGCGGATGGGAAGCCCGTCCGGTTCAAGGTGTGGCTCGATGGAGCGGCGCCGGGAGAGGACCACGGCGTGGACACCGATGCGCAGGGAAATGGAGTGGTGCGGCAGGTGCGGCTTTACCAGCTCATTCGACAGCCGCAGGGCGTGCAGGATCGAACGTTCACCCTCGAGTTCCTCGACCCGGGCGTGCAGGCCTACTCGTTCACGTTTGGGTAAGCGGCGCGGACCGACGTAGACTCACGACCTTGTCGCACTGACCGGCGGAGGAGGAGGCATGACAGCGAGACAGCCCGCATTCCCGGCCCGGCGCGGACGCGCCTTGCGCGCAGCTCCCGTCCTCGGGTGGTGCACACTGCTCGCGGCACTCGTCATCGCGTTTGCCGTGAGCCGGCACACGGCGCGTGCGGCAGAGCTCAGAGTCCCGGTCCCCGCTGCGGCCCTCGACAACCCGAAGGGGGCGGGGCCGCTGCAAACGGCCGTCCTGTCCGGCGGCTGCTTCTGGGGAGTGCAAGCGGTCTTCGAGCACGTGAGCGGCGTCGAGCACGTGTGGGCCGGCTATTCCGGCGGTGCGGCGAACACCGCACATTACGAGGAAGTGAGCACGGGAACGACCGGTCACGCGGAGTCGGTGCAGATCCTCTTCGATCCCCACAAGATCACCTATGGGCAGATCCTGCGCGTCTTCTTCTCCGTTGCGCTCGATCCGACCGAGCTCGATCGGCAGGGACCCGATGTCGGCACGCAGTACCGCTCGGAGATCTTCTATGCCAATGCCGATCAGCGGCGGATCGCGCTCGCGTACATCGCTCAGCTGGACCGGGCTCACGTCTTCCCCGCCCCGATCGTCACGCGCGTCGATCCGCTGACCGGCTTCTATCGCGCCGAGGGCTACCACCAAGACTACTTGGTTCACCACCCGGACGATCCCTACATCGTGTACAACGATATCCCGAAGCTCGCGAATCTGCGGCGGCTGCTGCCGCTCATGTTCCGAAGTCAACCCGCGCTCGTGGCCGCCAACTGACTTCGCAGTCTGCGGCGGTCAGTCGCACACATTTGTGGCACCGGCCCCGCGCGGCAGGGAGAGCTCGCGCCGGGCCGCAATTCTGCAGACAAGAATGATCTCATCGACGCGGAGAAGATCGATCATGCCGGGAACGAGCGTGAGCCGCGCCTGAAAGAGCACGCCAAGAGGCATGAACAAGTGGTTGTACCACCACATCGCGAGCTCGCGATGCCGATCGAGCCACCACATGCCGTGCCGAACCAGGCGCGGGGAGCGCGGCTTCATGCCGTAGGCCCCGCTCTGCTGCACGAGCAGCTCGTGCTGCCCGAGCAGCGCGCGCAGCGCCTCGGGCTCGTAGCGGCGGCGGTGTCCGACCAGCTCGTCGAATACGGTCCAGCGCGAGGCGTAGAGCGGGATGGACAGGAGCAGGATGCCTCCCGGGGCCGCCACGCGGCATAGCTCGGCGAGAGCTCCTCGGTCGTCCTCGATGTGCTCGATGATGTCGAGCGCGCAGACCAAGTCGAACGTGCCGCTCGGGAAGGGCAGCGCGTCGATCTCGCTCTGCACGACGCGCGCGCCGCAACGCGCAAGCTTCGCCAGGGCGGGCCAGCTGATATCGACGAACTCGGTGCCCTCGATGGGCAGGCGCGGCCGCAGGCCGGGCGCGACCTCCAGGCGCCGGCGGCATCGCGGCAGAAGCGACTGCACGAGCGGCCAGGTATTGAGCCGCTGCGGCGCGACCAGGCGCGCGCCGGACCACAGGGAATCGTAGAACCGGCGGTTGGTCTCGCGGAGATCCGCCGCTGCCGGGGAGCGTGATGAGGCGCGAATCATCGCGCCACTATAGCGCCGAGTCTCGACCGCTTGGTGAGCCCGCTCACCCCGCGTGAACGCGCCGCCCGGGCGTGAGCCCGCTGCCGGGTCAGCCCGCCGCCCCGTTCGAGGGCACGTAGCCGATCGCGCGACCGCCGAGCGCGACTGCGGTCCACAGCACGATGCAGACGATGGCCGCAAGCTTGCGCCAGACCGGGGCGATCCGCTCTTCATCGAGCATCGTGACCTTGCGGTGCACGGTGAACGTGAAAAGGATGGCGAGGAGCAGGCAGGACATCTTGAACTGGAACGCGGGGCTGCCGTACATCTTCACGGCCTCCGTCGAGAAGAGCAGGAACCCGGAGATCAGCATCACGACGATGCTCCCGATCATCCAGGGGCGAACGTCGCGCGCGAGCGCCGCGACCGGCTCGTTGCGGAACCGAAAGCCGAGCAGCCGCAGATTGAGGATCACGATCGTTCCGCCGAGCAGTCCGAGCGCGAGCAGGTGGAAGATCTCGACGAAGGGGAAGAGCCACACCGAGTCGCGAATGCCGTGGCCGAAGGAGGACTCGTTGCACCAGCGGCAGAAGGCGAGCAGCTCGCCGGCAATCCAGCTCATCGGGCGCTCTCCCGCACGGCGGCGCTCACGGCGGCGGCAAGGTGTAGGCGATGCCGCGTCCCGCGGCGACGATCGCGATCCACAGCACGAGCGATGCGATTCCCGCGGCCTTCGCCCCCCAGGGGGTCCTCAACGCCGCATCCCACTCGTCGAGGCGCCGCCCCACCGTGAAATTGAAGAGGAGGACGTTGAGCCCCGCAACCACGAGCATGATCATCTTGAGCTTGAAGAACAGCGTGCTGAAGAAGGCGACGGGATCGCCGCTGAACAGGAGCAGGCCCGTGACGACCATCACCGCGAAGCCGCCGAACAGTCCGGGATTGAGCTGCTCGAACATCTCGGAAACGCGCCGCCGGCGCATCGCGAGGTCGGGGAGCCGCAAGTCGAGCAGCAGCACGAACCCGAGGAATACGGTGAGCGTGAGCACGTGAATGGTCTCGACGATCGGCTCGGCCCAGATCGAATCCCGCATGGTGACACTGAACGAGGTGTCGTGCAGCCATGCGAGAAAGCTCATTGCGCCTCGCAGGGCGTCGGGTGCCATCCGGAGCCGTCCGCAATCTTCTTGAAGTGCGAGCTGGTGACGAACGGCTGCGCCAGATACTCCGGATCGGTCACGACGGTCGTGACCACGAGCCAGCGGTCGCCATTCGGCTCCTTGAAGCTGTCGAGGTATTCGAGGACGCTCGTCTGCGGGCCGTAGGGGACGCCGTTCTTGCGCAAATATCCCGGACGCAGCTGCGTCGTGACCACCTTGAGATAGCCCTCCGGGTAGGGCTTCGCGGCGCCGAGGCCGCCGGCGACCGTTCCGACGAACGTGCGCGGCCTGAGCCCCTCCCAGTCCGCGACCGAGTAACCCTGCCAGCTCGGGGTGGCGGAGGGCGAAGGAGCTCCTCCGAAGTGCAGCAGCCGGACCTGCTGTCCGGCGTCCGTCTCGATGCGCAGCGTGTGGCTGTCCGTCCAGGTGATGTGCAGCCGCTCCGGCACGCGCATGATGGCCGCCGCTCCGTACGAGCGGCACTGCTCGCCGTTTGCCTCGTCGCGCTTCGGATCCCACTGATCGGCGATCTTGCGGCCTTCGGCATTGAGCGGAACGCCCGCGAAGTCGCCCTTGTCGGGCGTGAGCATCCGGAAGCGCCAATCCTCCGTGACGACGGCCACCCAATATCCCGTGAAATCCTGCGGCGCGGCCGCTCGCGGGTCCGCGGGCGCAGGGGCAGGGGCCGCCCCGAGCTGTGCGAAGGTGAGCGACGGCGCGGCGAGCCACAGCGGCGCGGCGAACCATAGCGGCGCGAGCAGGGCAAGCAGCGGCGCCGCGCGTCTCAGGGTTGTGGAGCTCATGACCTAGGCCCTTTTCGTCGAACTCGCAAGTGTCTGCCGGCGCCTCGGGCCCGCGCTACATGATCACGCCTTCCCAGTGCCATCCGTCGGAAGCCCGGACGATCTTGTGCAGCCGGATGCGGTGCTCGGCAGGGTCGCGTCCGGGGTTGCCCGTGACGGTGACGCGGTCGCCCGGCTTGAGCGTGAAGCGCGTGACGTGCGCCTGGGTGAGCTGCGCGCCGCCGCCCCACTCGATCGACCAGGTCTGCATGTGGCCGTCACGGTCCGGTGCCACCATTTTCACGAAGGAGTGGGGATTGCGGTACAGGAACTGGGTGAGTGTTCCCGTGACGGTGATCTCGTGGTCGACGACGTACGTTGCGGCGAAGGAATGATGCGCCAGCGCACGGCCTCCCGCGAGCACGGTGAACGCGGCAAGCAGAATCAAAGAGGACGTTCGCTTCATCGGCTTCTCCCGAGTCGCGCCGGACTTCGCACTTGTACGGGCTCGGCGCGTCCTGCACTCAATGCTTCAGGCTCTTGTAGATGGCCTCGACGAATTTGTCGGTCGTCCAGAAGCCCTGGGTCGATCCGTAGCGGGGGTCGTAGTCCCGCGTCGGCCGGGCGGCGAGCACCTGCTCGAGCGACATGCCTCGGCGAATCATGTCCTGGATCCGGTCGCGGATGATCGTCACCATCTCCTGATACCAGACCACATCGGCTACATCGCAGAGCCGGCCGTGCCCGGGAATGACGAGCGTGCCATCCTCCTGCTCATCGGCCGGAATGGCGATGTCGATGATGCGATTGAGTCCGGCGATGATGCCTTGGATGTTGCCACCGCGCGCCAGGTCGACGATGGGATAGCCGTCGGTGACGAAGATATCCCCCGCGCTGATCACATCCGAGCGCCGGAAGAAGACCATCGTGTCGCCGTCCGTATGCGCAGCCGGGATGTGCATCATGACGATGCCCTCGCCGTTGAAGAAGAGCTTTCTCTCCGGCGTCGTGTAGGTCTCGGTCGGCCATGCGCCCTCAGGCGCGGCCTGTTGGCCGGCGGCCGGCTCGGACATCCGATCGAGCACGGTTTGAAAGGCGATGATCTGCGCCTGGTCTCCGGCGCTCGCCCCGATGTTGCCGACGACGTTGCCGCCGGCGATCGTGCTCCCGGCTTTTGCGATGGCTTCGTTGCCTCCCGTATGGTCCGCGTGGACGTGCGTATTGATGATGTAGCGGATCGGGCCCTGGGAGAGCGATCGAACGGCCGCGAGCACCTTGCCGCTCATCTGCGCAAAGCCTGTATCGACGAGCAGCACGCCGTCCGTGCCGACCTGCACCGTGATGTTGCCGCCCGCGCCGACGAGCATGTAGATGTTGCCCTGCACGGGCAGGATGTGGACCTCTGCCTTGGAGAAGTCCTGACCGGACGGCGCACGCGGCCGGGCGGAATCCGGCGCCGCCTGCGCGGCGCTCGCGCCGACGGCTGCCGCGAGCAAAGCAGCTGCGGCGAACCCCGCGCTGGCCGCATGCCTCGCATGGGCAGTGAGCTTCGCGCCGGCGGTGAGCCGGCATCGGCTGACCCTACGCAGGGCATGTTCCCCCATGAACACGCGGAATTCCCCCTTGAACACGCGGATCGACGTAACCGAAAGCGCCCCGTCTTTTATCACAAAACTCCGGCGGCTTGACAGGTCAACCCAGGCGAGCGAGTCTTCGCCGGGCGCAGGCTCCTTCAGAGCGGCAGCGCGATTTGTGACCGAGGGGGAAGACACCATGGTCGATCGACGAGCGTTCATCGGCATGGGCGCGCTCGTGGGCGCGCTGTCCGGCGGCGAGCTCACCCGGGCGTACGCGGAAGGAGCCCCGGACGCCGCGGGCCCAACCGGCAAGCGCGGCGCAGCGTCCCACCACGGCGCAATCGTGGAGACCACCGCAGGCAAGGTGCGAGGGACATTCCACGGTGGAGTCCACGCCTTCAAGGGCGTTCCGTACGCCGCATCCACTGCGGGTCCGAGGCGCTTTCTGCCGCCCGAGAAACCGCGCCCCTGGGCGGGCGTTCGCAACGCGCTGCAGCTCGGTCACCGCTCGCCCCAGCTTCTCTCGGCCTTTCACGGACAAGTTCCCCCGGAAGTCGAGGTGATGGATCGCAACGAGCCGATGGGCGAGGACTGCCTGGTCCTGAATGTGTGGACCGCCGGCTTGGGCAGCGGGCATCGTCCGGTGATGCTCTGGCTGCACGGCGGCGGCTACACGAGCGGCTCGGGCGGCTTCATCATGTACGACGGCACGGAGCTCGCGCGAAAGCACGATGTCGTCGCCATCAGCATCAATCACCGTTTGACGGCGTTCGGCTACCTGTACCTCGCGGGTTTCGGCAACGCGACATTCGCCGACTCGAGCAATCTCGGCCAGCTCGACATCATCGCGGCGCTCGAGTGGGTCCGCGACAACATCGCGGCCTTCGGCGGCGATCCGGGCAACGTCACGATCTTCGGGCAGTCGGGCGGCGGCGGGAAGGTCAGCTGTCTCATGGCGATGCCGGCCGCGAAGGGTTTGTTCCACCGGGCGATCGTCGAGAGTGGCGCGGACGTGAGAGGCGTCGCACGCGAGGCGGCCGAGCGAACCGCTCGGAGCTATCTCGCGCGGCTGCACCTGACACCCGATCGGCTCGATGAGCTGCAGAAGGTGCCGGTCGACCGCCTCCTCGCGGCGACGGCTCCCGGCGCAGGCCCTCCGCTCGCTTTCGCGCCGGTCGTCGATGGGCGCTCGCTGCCCGCCAATCCGTTCGATCCCGTTGCGCCCGCAATGTCCGCCGACATTCCGCTCCTCATCGGCACGGTCGAGACGGAAGTCACCTTCTTTCCGCATCAGATACTCGATCCGATCGACGATGCGAGCCTGCACGCGCATGTGAAGCAGGTCCTGCGCGGGGCGAGCGACGCACAGGTGAACGAGCTCATCGCCGCTTATCGGGCGGGGCGTCCGCAGGCCTCCAACACCGACCTGTATCTCATCATCGCCTCCGATGCGACGTTTCGCCGCGGCGTGCTGCTCGAGGCGGAGCGCAAGGCCGCGCAGGGCGCAGCGCCGGTCTATCAGTATTACTTCACGTGGAGATCGCCCGTGCGAGGCGGCAAGCTGCGCACGTTCCACACGATCGAGATTCCCTTCGTCTTCGACAATGTCGATGCGGCCAAGTCGATGCTCGGATCGGGCGAGGATCGTTACGCGCTCGCGCGCAAGGTGAGCGGCGCATGGGTTGCGTTCGCCCGCAGCGGCAACCCGAACCATGCGGGCTTGCCGAATTGGGCTCCCTACGACAACGTGCGCCGCGCCACGATGATCCTCAACGATGAATGCCGGCTCGTGGACGACCCGCACCGCACGGAGCGGCTGCTGCTGCAGTCGATCGAGGCTCGCACCTAGCCGGCGCCTCCATGGCGCCCGATGTGTGGGCGGGAGTCGAGCTCGGGGGCACTCACTGCCACTGCGTATACGGAGGCGGCCCGCACGACCTTCGCGCGCGGGAGTCTCTGCCGACCCGCGACCCGACGACGACGCTGTCCGCCATGGCCGATCTGCTCGAGCGCTGGAAGGAGCGGTTCGGCGAGCCCTCCGCGATCGGCATCGCCTCGTTCGGACCGCTCGATCTTCGGCGGGACTCGCCTCGCTACGGACGCATCGGCGCCACACCCAAGCCCGGCTGGCAGGATGTGGACCTGCTCGGTTTCTTCATGGCACGCTTTGCTGTGCCGGTGCGCATGACGACGGATGTGATCGGAGCCGCGCTCGCCGAAGGTCGCTGGGGCAGCGGGCGCGAGCTGTCGGATTTCGCCTACGTCACGGTCGGAACCGGCGTGGGCGTCGGACTGATCGTCGCCGGCCGCCCGGCGCTCGGCTGCCACCATCCGGAGCTCGGCCATGCTCGCATCGTGCGGCTGGCGGGCGATACCTGGCCAGGCAGCTGTCCCTTCCACGGCGATTGCATCGAGGGGCTCGCCTCGGGCCCTGCCATCGAGGCCCGCAGCGGAACGGCAGCCGAGCGTGTCCCCCCTGAGAGCCCGGTCTGGCGTACGGTGACGCATGCGCTCGCGCAGCTCGCGCATACGCTGGTCGTCACGGTCGCCCCGCAACGCATTTTGATGGGCGGCGGGGTCTTGAGCGCGCGGCCGGATCTGTTTCCTGGGATCCGGCGGGCGCTCGCCCAGAGCCTCAACGGATATCTGCGGATCGCGGAGGTCACCTCCGGACTCGACGGCTACATCGTGCCGCCCGGGCTCGGAGCACTCGCGGGGCCGCTGGGCGCGCTCGCGGTGGCGGCAGGCGATGCAGCGCGAGTGTAATGGCACCATAATGCTCTCACGATGCACAGGTGCCTGGCGGTCGTGTGGGTATTCCTTTGCGCCACGGGTGTCGCGGCGGCCGCGGAGGACCTCGAGTTTCGCGCCCCGGCGGCCGCGGATGGCGCGGAGACCGCCACGGAGATGCGCAGTCTCGCCATCCGTGCGCTACCGGTGTACGAGAATCCAAGCCGCGAGCAGTTCCTGACGAATCTCTCCGCGCTGCAGATGGTCGCCGGTGAATATGCCGCGGCGAACTCCACGCGGCAGTCGCTGCGCGAGCTGCGCCGGCACGACAAGACCGCGCGCGAGGTCGATGAAGAGCTGATCTACGACCTCTATGCGCAGGCTCGGGCCTTGACGGTGAGGAGCCGGATGCCGTTCGATCAGGCGTTCGCGCGCGTGTTCCGCCAGACCGTCGCCCCGCTCGATGACCTCGATGCGTACACGGTCGCCGAGTGGCTGTCGACTCCGCTGTCGCTTTTCCAGGTCAATCTGCAACACGAGCTCGATCGGCTGCGCGGCAAGAGCCGCATCTCGCTTTCCGAGGCCGTCGATCTCGCTTGGACCTATCTGTCCTTCGAGACCTTCCACAGTATCGGACCGCTCGTCGGACCGCTCGTCGCCGAGGACGATCGCGCGCGCTATCTCATCGACGACGATGCCATGCTGAAAGCCCCCGGCCACGCCGCCCTCTCCGTGAGGGTCGTTCGCCCGAAGCGCGTGACGGCGCCGATTCCTGCGCTCCTCGAGTTCACGGCGGGCTCCGATCCCCGCAACAACGCCAAGGAGTCCGCCGCCAACGGGTACGCGGGCGTCGTGGCTTACGCGCGCCGCACGGGTGGAAGTCCCGATGCGCTCGCGCCCTACGAGCACGAAGGCGATGAGGCGAGGGCCGTGATCGACTGGATCGCCGGACAACCCTGGAGCAACGGCCGCGTCGGGATGTACGGCAGCGGTTACAGCGCATTTGCCGCATGGGCTGCCGCGAAGCGGCCGCCGCCGGCGCTCAAGGCTCTCGCGGCATCGAGCGCCGAGGTCCCGGGGATCGATGCGCCGAGCGAGGATCGCCGCCAAGGCGTGACCGGCGCGATCTCTCGCCGCTGGCAGAAGCATCCGAGCTTCGACGGCTACTGGCAGAAGTGGGTGCCTTACCTCAAGGACTTCGCCCACATCGACTTTCCCGTCCTCGCGACGACCGGCTACTACGATGTGGATGAGACCGGCTCGCTCTACTACTTCGCCAGCCACTACCGTTACGACCCGCGTGCCGACCAGACGCTTCTCATCGGCCCCTACGACAGCCATGCGATGCAGCGCGGTCCGCTGCCCGTGCTCGCGGGCTACGCGGTCGACGAGAGCGCGATCCTCGACCTGCACGAGCTGCGCTATCGCTGGTTCGATCACGTGCTGAAGGGCGCGCCGAGCCCGGATGTGCTGAAGGATCGCGTCAACTTCGAGGTCATGGGCGCCAACACGTGGCGCCATGTCGGGTCGCTCGAGGCCATGGCGAACGGCGCCGTGCGGCTCTATCTCGATGCCACCCGCGTCGGAAACCACTTCCGGCTCACGGGGCACCAGTCCGTGAGCGGCCGCTATGCCGAGGCGCCGATCGATTCGTCCGGCACGGATAGCGCAAGCCCGGTGATCACGGGCGTCATGACCCGGGCGCTGCCGCCCCAGGGCACGGTCTTCGTGAGCGGATCGTTGCACCGGCCGCTTCAGGTGAGCGGACGCATCTCGGGTCAGCTCGTCTTTGCGGCCGGCCGAGGCCCTCTCGCGCTCGCACTGCGTGTCTACGAACTGCGGCCGAGCGGCGAGTACCTCCAGCTGTTCGCTCCGCCGGAGCGGCTTGCGAGCCCCGCGCCACATCCCGGTCCCGCGCGGACGGGGCGGTCATCCCGCGAGCAGAGGCTCGACTTCCGGAGCGACCGGCTGACGAGCGTCGAGCTGCAGACGGGCAGCCGGATCGTCCTGGTGCTCGACGCTGCAGCACCGGCACAGGCTCCAAAGCCGAGCTCCACCGCCCATCACGGCGCAAGTCGCCACGCCGATTCTGCGAAGGCTTCACCCCCGGGCGTGAGGTGGTACGAGGACAGCTTCATCGAGCTGCCCGTCTGGCGATAGCCGAGCGGCGTGCGGTGGCGCAGGAGATGAGCGCCGCGTAGCTCCACGCGAGGTCTTTCGCGGAGCTCTGCTCGCCGGTCCGTTGGTCGAACTGCTCGGATAGCTCTCCGCTCGGGGGCGTGAAGGCGCGCACGGTCTCGAGGAAGGCGTCGCCGCGCTCGCGCAGTGCAAGCGCCTGCGCCGACTCCGCGCCGCATGCGGCGCGGAAGCACAGCTCCGCGGCGGCGAGCGTCGAGAAGTAGTACGCCCCTCCCGAGTAGTACCGATCGCCTGCGTAGCGCCCCATCGCCGGCGCGAGTCCGGGAGGTCGATCGCGATTGATGGGATACTCACCCTCGAAGAGCGCCTCCAGGCGCCCGAGGGTCGCATGGATCCGCGGATCGCGGACGGAATGGCGCCCGTCGCGATCGGAGACATGGATCGCCGCGAGAATGACGGCGATGTCGAGCTCCTTCGTGGACCGGGGTCCCGGCATGACGCGCGACCGATAAAAGCCCTCATCCTCGAGCCAGTACCCGTCGAGCCTCGTGAACAGGTCGGCGGCTGCAGCCCGGCACGCGTCGGCCTGATGCGGCTGCCCGCATCCCTGGAGCCAGCCGGCGCCCTCGCCGAGCGCCGCTGCCGCGACTCGCTGAGTGTAGTAGTGCAGTCCCTTCTCCTCCTCCCAGATATCGAAGCAGGGCTCGCCGCCGTGCTCCAGAGTGAAGCGGAGGTCGGCGCGCAGCAAGGCGCAGGCGGCCTCGCTCGACTCGGCGTCGAGGGCGCCGCCCTGGATCCACCGCAGCACCGCAAGCGCGCGCAGCGCGGGCCCGTCGTGCTGCGGCCGCGCCCAGTTCGAGATATCGATCGTGCCGTCGGGGTTGACGCGGGTCTCGGCCGCGACGGCGTCTCCGTGCACGGCAGCGAGCTCCGCGTCCGATCGCAGAAAGCGCCGGTAATCCTCCCGAATCCGCGCGCGCCACTCCGGCGATGCGACGAGCGTTCGGCCGTCGAGGTCTCCGAGCTCGAGGCTGAAGCGGACGAAGTCCGCAAAATGCGCAGGCGCGCTGGGCTCGAGTCCGTCCTGGAACAGCTGGCGCAGCGCGTCGATGACGACCGCAGAGTCCCGGTACCAGTGGAAGAAATAATCGGGATCCGGATCGTACGCGCCGAGCACCGGTGAGGCGACGATCGCGCCGAGCTGGGCCCTCACGGTCATTCCGAAGCCTGGCCGTATCTTCACGAGCCCACGCGGCGAGACGCTGCGCAGCATGAGCTTCGCGGCGTGGCGGTACTGGCGGTCGAGCCAGGAATCGAGCGATTCGATCAAGCCGGAGCCGCCGCGGGAAGATGCGGGCTCGAGAATCCAAGGTTGCTCAGCCCGCGGCGCACCTCCGGCGTGCTCATGAACAGCTTCCAGGGCAGCCCGGTGCGGTAATTCTCGATCATGACGATGATCGGGCCCTGATCGATGGCAAGAAAGGTGTCGGCATACCAGCCGCGGCTCTCGCAGAAGGCATCGACGAAGCCATATCGGTCCCAGATGCGCTCGCCGTGATCGGCGAGGAAATGCCGCAGCGCCTGCATCGATTCCCGAGGCGTGTAGGGGAAACTCGAGAGCGCGGCGGTAGGCGAGATGGTGCCGTTGTCGTGGGCCGGATCGTGCGCGGCGTAGCCGTCGGGATCGTCGCTTGCCGTGAGACCCCAGCAGGACGGGCCGTATCCGAGGTACCCGCGGGGATTCTCGGCGCAGTAGGCATGGTGGATGCGCGCGTGGCGGAGGTTCTGCTCCCAGTAGTCGGCGTAGCGGTCCGCGAGGCCGCGCGGGTCGAGGCCGCAGAACGAGTAGTGGGCGAAGAAGAGCGGCCCCCCGTAGGGCATGCCGAGCGGCAGCTCGATCCCCTCGTAGGATTTGCCGTTGAGAAAGTCACGGCCGGCGGCGAAGCCTCGATGGTAGACGAGCGGGTCCACCGGGTGGCGGGGCGAGGATGCCGCGAGCACGTAGGTGATGAGGCACTCGTTCCACCCGTGGATCTCGTGATCCATGGCCCAGCCATTGTTGGGACTCCAGTGCCAATAAAGGAGCTTGCGTCCGCCCTGCGTGTACCAGTCCCACTCGACGTCCTCCCACAGCCCCGTCATGCGCTGCCGCAGTCTTCGCTCCTCGGGCGTATCGCGGTTGAAGTACTGGCGTGCGCAGAGGAGCCCCATGCAGAGGAAGGAAGTCTCGACGAGGTCGCCGCCGTCATCCTTGCGGCTGAACGGGATGGTCGCGCCCGTGCGGCCGTCCATGAAGTGCGGGAAGGCGCCGTGATAGCCGGTCGCGCGAGTCAGCACGTCGAGCATGCGGCGCAGCCGCTCGAGCGCCGCGTCGCGCGACACCCATCCGCGCTCGACGGCGACGACGAGAGCCATCAGCCCGAAGCCCGATCCGCCAATCGCGACGCGGTCGTCGGTCGGTTCCTCGCGCCTCGTGCGCCGGTCGGGCGCGAGGCCGCTCACGGGGTGCGCGCCTTCCCAGAAGAAGCGGAACGTCTGGCGCTGCAGGAGCTCGAGCAGCTCCTCGTCCGGCAAGCGTGCGAGGGTGGCCGGACTCGGTACGCCGGATGTGCCGGATGCACCGGGTACGTCGGAAGCGCCGGATGCGCCGGGCACGTCGGACGCGCCGGATGCGTTGAGGGTGCGGGGTGCGCCGGGCGTGCTGGATGTGCTCAGGGTGCTCATGCGAAGCGCTCAATTGCCGACGGCCGACTCGGTCTGCGGCTTCGTTGCGTGAGGACTGGCCGGCGTTTCCCGGTGTACGGCGGGCGCCTTGACGAGATGCACGACGCGCGAGAAGAGCGGATCGCGCGCCTGGGCGCTGCCGATGTGGATGACGCCGGTGTGCTCGAGCTCGTTGGCGAAGACATCGATCACGCGCTCGAGCGTGTCGCCGTCGAGCGAGCCGAACGTGTCGTCGATGAAGACCCAGGGGGGCGACTGCAGCACGACGCGGGCAAAGGCGAGACTCAGCTGCTCGTCCGCGCTCAGCTCGCGGTCCCACCGGCGGGTCTCCTCGAGCAGCGGCACCAGCCGATCGAGGCCGAGCCGCCGCAGGGCGTGCGCGCAGGCCGGTTCGGAGAAGCGCTCGACCTTCAGGGGGTAGGTGAGCACCTCACGAAGAGTGCCGCGCGGCAGATAGGGTGTGCCACGCGGGAAGTACAGAATCGGCTCGTCCTGGGGGCAGGTGACCGAGCCCGCGCCCCACGGCCACAGCCCGGCGAGGGCGCGGAAGAGCTGCGTCTTGCCGGTTCCGGGCTCTCCGAGGATGAGGAGACGCTCCCCGCACCTCACCTCCACCTTTTTCTCCTTGATCAGGTCGCGGCCCCGCGGCGAGACCACCTCGAGATTCTCGATCGTGATGCGGCCCGGAGCGCCCTCGCGGTAGTCGATGCGGCTGTCGACGTGCCGCAGGAACTCGTCGGTGGTGAGCACGGCGCGGTGGAAGGTCCCGACGCGCAGGAGCGTCGCGCGCCAGTCGGCAATGGTACCGAAGTTGTCGACGAACCAGCGCAAGGAGGACTGCGCCTGGTTGAAGGCCGCCGCGGCCATCATCAGGCCGCCGAACGAGATCTTGCCCGAGAAATAAAGAGGGGCCGCGACGAGGGTCGGCACGACCTGCGTCACCCAGCCGAAACCGGACGTGACCCAGGTGAGATTGGTGAGGCCCGTCACCAGGCGCGTGGTGGCGGCGAGCACCTCGGTGAGATGCAGCTCGACCCGCCGTATCTCGTCCGCCTCGCCGGAGGCGAGCGAGATGCCGTCGAGGTGCTCGTTGACCCGCACGAGCGAGAAGCGCAGCTCGGCCTCGCGCGCGTAACGCTCGGCGTTGCGGTGGATGAGGCTCTTGCCGACCCAGTAGGAGAGCAGCGATCCGACGCCGGCGTACACGATGGCGGCCCAGACCATGAATCCCGGAATCGGGTACTCCCGGCCTTCGATGTGCAGAGAGAACCCGCGGGAGAGGACCCATAGCACGCCCGCGAAGGAAAAGAAGAGGATCGCGGCCTGCAACAGGCTGATGCCGAGGTCGGCCGAGAGCTCGCAGAGGTGGCGTGCGTCCTCGTGCATGCGCTGGTCAGGGTTGACGCCGATGGGACCCGCGTTGGCCAGCCAGAAGGCGCGGCGCGGCGCCATCCAGTCGCGGATGAGATCGCGGACGAGGCCGTCGCGAAGCTTGACCTTCAAGGTTTCCCCGAGCCAGCGCTGCGCGACGTTGAGAACGAGGAGACTCCCGGCGATGATGAAGAACACGCCGAGCTGGAGAAGAAAGTCCACGAAGTCCCGGCGCGCGAGGGCGTCGTAAAAGGGCTTGTTCCAGCTGTTGAGGCGGATCTGCGCGTAAGCGGTCGCCACGATCACGATGAAGATCGCCACGGCGAGCAGCACCAGGGTCTTGCCGACCGGGGAGACGAGCAGCGAGCGCAGCATCGCGCGCAGCTGGGGCACGAGGCCGGAATGAGCGGCCTCGTCGATCTTCTCCGCGGCCCTGGCGATTTCCTCCGTCCGATCTATCATCGGGTTGGGCTTCGCGGGAGCAGTGACTTGAGCCGGATCGAAGCGCTAATCAGAGAAATGACCCTCGCCGAGAAGTTGGGGCAGCTCACCATGGCGGCCGCCGGCCATGCCGTGACCGGACCCGTGATCGCGGGCGACTCGGTGGAGGCGATCAAGGCCGGCATCATCGGCAATTTACTCAATCTCATGGGCGCCGACCACGTGCACGCCATGCAAAGGCTCGCCGTAGAACAGTCACGACTTCACATTCCTGTACTTTTCGCGCTGGACGTGACTCACGGATATCGAACACTGTTCCCGGTATCTCTGGCCGAGGCGTCGCTGTTTGATCCCGAAGCTTGGGCGCTCACCGCGCGCGAGGCCGCCAAGGAGGCCTGCGCCGATGGCATCGCCATGACCTTTGCGCCGATGATCGACGTGTCGCGCGATCCGCGCTGGGGCCGCAGCGTCGAGGGTCCGGGGGAGGACCCGTGGGTTGGCGCGCGCATGGCCGAGGCCAAGGTCCGAGGCACGCAAGGCGCGGAACTGGCCTCCGCGGACTCGCTCGCCGCAGTGGCGAAGCACTACTGCGCTTATGGCCCCGTGACGGCGGGCCGCGAATACGCGTCCGTCGACATCTCCGAGCGTACGCTGCGGGAAGTGCATTTGCCGCCTTTCGAAGCCGCCGTGCGGGCAGGCGCCGCTTCGATCATGCCGGCCTTCACCGATCTCGCGGGCATTCCGATGACGGCGCACGCCGCGTTGCTCGACGGCTGGTTGCGCGCGCGGCTTGGATTCGAGGGTGTGCTCGTGAGCGACTATAACGCGATCGGCGAGCTCATCCGGCACGGCATCGCGGCCGACGCGGCCGAGGCGGCCGCACTGGCGCTCAAGGCGGGCGTCGATATCGACATGATGGCGAGTTGCTATCGCAACGGGCTGCCTGTCGCGCTGAACCGCGGGCTCGTGACTCTCGCCGATATCGACCGGTCCGTTCGCCGGGTGCTCGCGCTCAAGGAGCGGCTCGGCTTGTTCGACGACCCCTATCGGCGCGGCTCGGCGCCGGAGACGGATGCGGCCATCGCACGGCGGCGGCAATTGGCGCGCGACGTGGCGGCCCGCTCGATCGTGATGCTGACGAACCGGGCAGACGCGTTGCCGCTCGAGGGCTCTGCGCGGACGCTTGCGCTTGTGGGGCCCCTCGCGGATGCGTCGGCGGAGATGCGTGGCCCGTGGTGGGCCGCGGCGGGTCCCGAAGGGCAGGTGACGGCTCTCGAGGGGCTTCGTGCGGCGCTCCCTCGGAGCGAGATTCGTTACGCGCCGGGAGTGGCCATCGAGGCGCAGGACACGGCCGGCATCCCCGCCGCCGTGGAGCTTTGCGACAACGCGGACGCCGTTGTTCTCTGCCTGGGCGAGGCCGCTGCGATGAGCGGGGAGGCCGCGAGCCGGGCACATCTTGGCTTGCCTGGACAGCAGCGTCTGCTCGCCGAGGCGGTGCTCGAGCGCGCGCGGGCACGGAGCAAGCCGGCCATCGCCGTCCTGTTCTCGGGCCGTCCGCTGATCGTGCCGTGGCTCATCGAGCGAGCGGACGCCGTGCTCGCCGCCTGGTTCCTCGGCAGCGAGGCGGGAAACGCGATTGCCGAGGTGATCACGGGACGGGTGTCGCCGAGCGGCCGGACGGCCATGAGCTGGCCGCAGGCCGTCGGCCAGATTCCCCTCTTTTACGGCGAGCGTCCGAGCGGGCGACCGGCCAATCCCGTCGATCATTACACGAGCAAATACCTCGATGCGCCGAACGAGCCGCAATTCCCATTCGGTCACGGCCTCACGTACGGACGCTTCGTGCTCTCCGACCTCACCGTCACGCCCGAAACGCTGCAGGAAGGCGGTGCTCTCGAGGCTCGCGTCGCGGTGTCGAACGAGGGCAGGAAAGCGGCGGAGGAGACCGTCTTTCTCTTCGTCCACGACAAGCTGGCCCGTGTCGCGCGGCCGGTCCTCGAGCTCAAAGGCGTCGCCAAGGTTCGCTTGCAACCGGGCGAGCGGGGGTCCGTCCGGTTCGAGCTGCCCGCCTCGGAGCTGCGCTTCCTCGGCATGGATCTTCAGCCCGTCTTCGAGCCGGGCGAGGTCGAGATTCTGGTCGGTCCCTGTGCCGACCGGAAGCAGCTGCTTTCCACGACCATCCGTCTTTCGGCGTGAGCCTCGCACAATCGGGCGCGCCGTATGACCGCGGCGCATGGCCGCGCCACATGACGGCGCCGCGGGACCGCCTCACCTGACCGCCTCACATGATCGCGCTGCATGATCGCACCGGACGGGTTCGAGGCGATACCATTGGCGGCATGCCTTACCTGCTCGCCTTGCATGTCCTGGGCGCAGTCGTCTGGGTGGGCGGAATGTTCTTCGCCCACATGATGCTGCGGCCGGGCGCGGCCACTCTGGAGCCTGCCGTGCGCCTCGCTCTGTGGCGCCGCGTCCTCGGACGATTCTTCGTTTGGGTCTGGCTGAGCGTCATCGTGCTGCTTGCGAGCGGCTTTGCGATGCTGCCGGTGGATTTTGGCTCGATCACGGTCGTCCCGGCCTATGTGCGCGTGATGATGACACTCGGCGTCGTCATGACGATCCTCTATCTCTATGTCTACATTTCGCCGTGGCAGGAATTTCGCCGCGCGGTCGGGAATACCGACTGGGCGGCGGCTCAAAGGAGCCTGGGGCAGATCCGCAGGGTCGTCGGCGTGAATCTCATTCTGGGGCTTATCACCGTCGCCGTGGGCGGAGGCGGACCGTACTTCGGATGAGGCCGCAGGCTCCGCCGCGCTTGGGCGTGCTTGGGCGCGCTTGGGCGCGCAAGTCAGGCTCCGCCGCGCTCGGACGATTGAATCCCATCGATATATATGGTTGCATATATCGAGACGGATGGGTGATCTGGTCATGCGGTACGGCCGTACAAGCGGAATTTGGGCGGTGGCTCTGCTGAGCGGCGCGCTGGGCAGCGTCGGCGCGCTCGGCGTGGGCGGGATGCTCGGCGTAGGTGGGATGCTCGGCGTGGGCGGCGCGCTCGGCTCGCCCGCTGCGTTCGGGGCGACGAATCCTTGCGCGGGATTCAGATGGAATGTCGATCACGAGCGTGCTCTGTTCGAGACGGCCGGCCAGTCTGCGGCCGCAGGCCGCAATAGGGCCACGGCACCCGTCATTCGTGCGGACCGCCTGT
>JASHTA010000102.1 GCA_030040795.1 Gammaproteobacteria bacterium
TTCGACCCGAGGCGCATTGGCACGTCGCTTCCAAGGCACCGTGGTTCGAGATTACAGACAACCTGCCGCAGTACCCGGAATTTCCCCCAATGCCGTCAGAGGCGAGCGCACCCTCCTAGCCACGAACGACAGAGGACATCTGATGGCGGGTTTAGAGAAGATCGGTACCAGCCGTTCAGTGACGACATCTGGCCGGAGTCGGCTCTTTCGCCCGGTGCACCCAGAGGCAGCGCTAGACGCTCGCAGGCGCTCTGCTCGACGCGACGAAGAAGTGGCTACTCTAGGCGTTCGGACTCAGTCGTGCATACATGCACTGGTCGAGCACGGTGCCGTCCTTTACTGCACTGCACTTCATGATGCCCTCTAGCACATATCCGGCCTTCTCAAGAACTCGGCGCGACGCCACATTCGAGGCGAACGGCTGGGCAAAGATCCGAAGAAGCTGGTGGGCGCCGAACGCCCACTCGGTCACCAACGTGACCGCCTCCGTTGCTATGCCGCGACGCCAGTAGTCCGCGCCGAGCCAGTACCCGATCTCGGCACTTCGACGATTGACGTCGGGCATCGGCTCAATCCCGACGCCGCCGACGGCGCGCTCTTGGACCACGATCGCGAGGGCGTGAGGAGGGTCGACGGGCCCGACACGACTGATCCAAGCCTCAGCATCCGCGAGATGGTAGGGATGGGGAAAAAGATCACGGAGTTGAAGCCAAATTCGCCGGTCATTCGCCACGGAGGCGAGGGATGCCGCGTCTGTGGCGAGAAACGGCCTGGCGATGCAGCGCATGCCGCGGAGCTCGATGTTCACAACTCCTCCCGTGAGACGCTTGTGGCTCCAGCCCGGATGTCGATGCAGATTGAGCCTACTACGTCTAGCCGCTTTGGAGGAACTCGAATGCCTACCCTCGAGGACCGCTTCTGGCCGCTATGCAGAGCTCTGCATAGCGGCCACTATGCGTAGTGCTCAACTATGCGGAGTGGCGTTTCGGTGTTGCCTGGCGGGCCAGTATTCCGGCTGCGAGGCGGTAAGTGAGGATCGGTTGAACTCCGCATAGTTTTAGCGTCGAGTCGAGGCGGTTTCAACTTCGGGAGACCGCCGATGGACTCGATACCTCAAGGTGATTTGCACTCCGGCCGCGCACTCGATGAGCGGGTTTTACCGCTGGGCGCCCAAGCGCTCGGGCGATATCTCGGGGAGCGCGGCTACGCGCCGGGGACGATTGCGGGGTACGTCGGGACCGCTGCGCATTTCCTTCACTGGTCCGAACGCTCAAGCCTCTCCGGCGCTTCGATCGAGGAGAGCGCCGTCGCCAGCTTTCTCGATCGACATATCGCGCACTGCGACTGTGGGTGGCGCAGCACCGAAGACTACAAAAGTGCTCGCGCTGCGCTGGGTCACTTGCTGCTGGTGCTGCGAACACTCGGCGTGGCTGCGGCACGCGTTGTCAGGACGACGCCTGTCGATGAGGAGATCCGCCGGTTTGTAGAGCACCTCGATCACATTCGGGGTCTGGCGCCCGGGACTCGACAGGCGATGGGACGGATTGTTCGGGAGCTGCTCTGGAAGCGCTTTCACGATCGCCCGGTGGTGATCTCGGCGATCACGCCTGAGCATCTGCGTCGCTGCTTTGCGTCCCTGTGCGAGCGGTACCGAGCCCCGTCAAGCGCGGGGACAGTCGTATCGGCACTGCGTAGTTACCTGCGCTATCGGGCTGCCGCAGGCGATCTGGTCGGGGGACTGGTGAGCGTTTTGTCGTCCCCCGCGAACTGGCAGCACGCCTCACTACCGAAGAGCTTGGCGGACGGGGAACTCGAGCGGCTTCTGACCTCGCTCGATTGGCCCGCTCCGGCCATGCGTCGCAGCACCGCGATCGTACGCTGCGCGGTGGATCTCGGACTTCGAAGCGGGGAGATCGCAGCGCTTTCCCTCGATGACATCGACTGGCGCGCGGGCACGGTGAAGCTGCGCAAGACCAAAAGTTGCCGCGAGCAGCTGCTACCCTTGCCCGAGCCGACCGGACGGGCGCTCGCCGCCTATCTGGAGCACGAGCGGCCGAGGAGTGCGCTCCGGGCGATCTTCGTGCGCCGCGTCGCTCCCGATGATCGGCTCGTGGGCGCTGATCTGGTGCGCAAGACCATCCGCGAAGCGTACCGGCGGGCAGGCCTCCCCTACACCCGATCGCACCTGCTGCGCCACACGATTGCCCGACGACTGCTCGAAGCGGGCAGTTCGCTCAAGGAAGTGGCGGACGTGCTGCGTCATCGCTCGCTCAACACCACTCTGATCTACGCCAAGCTCGATAGCCGAGCGTTGGGCGCGGTGGCCTTGCCCTGGCCGCGCTCTGTGCCCCTGGATGCACCCGAGGTCGCATTGTCCTGGCCGGGGAGCGCGCCATGAGCCGCCGCATCAGCTTGAGCCACCGCGCTCAACAGTACCTCGCCGAACGTCGCCGCCTCGGCTTCGAGTTATCCGATATGCAGGAGGCGCTGGAGAGCTTCACCGCCTATGTAGACCGCCTCAAGCGCCGCGGCCCGATTACCCTCGAAGTGATGAGCGAGTGGGCGCGGCGCGATCACATCCACAGCACCGATCCGCGCACCTGGGCGCGGCGGCTGAAGCGGCTGCGGCCCTTCACTCGTTGGCTGCGCCAGTTCGAACCGCGCACCGAAGTACCCGATGACACCGTCTTCGGTCCGATCGGCGGGCGCGGAACCCCGCATATCTATAGCGAGCAGGAGATCGGGCAACTCCTCACCGCCGCCGCGCAGCTGACCCCTGCGTTGCGCGGGGTGACCTACGCGACGCTCTTCGGTCTGCTGCTTTGCACAGGCCTGCGGATATCGGAAGCCGTCCGGCTGCGCAACGGCGATGTCGATCTGAACAGCGGCGTACTGACGATACGGCGAAGCAAGTTCGGCAAGTCGCGGCACGTTCCCCTGCACGCGAGCGCACTCGAGCGCCTGCGACAATATCGGCACGCGCGTAACCGCTGGATCACGCCCACCGAGCAGAGCGCGTTCTTCGTCGGTCATCGGGGCCAGCGCTGCGGTCAGCCCTTGAACCGCCGCTCCGTGGATCGGGTGCTCAGCCAGTTCCGCAGCCAGCTCGGGTGGGTAAACCGCGGCACCCACCACGCCCCGCGCGTTCACGACACACGCCATACCTTCATCGTGAGGCGGCTCTTGGCTTGGCAGCGCCAAGGCGTCGACATCGATCAGGCGATGCTCGCGCTCTCGACCTATGTCGGGCACGCGCGGATCAGCAATACTTACTGGTACCTCACCGCAGTCCCCGAACTGATGGCGCTCGCCGCCAAGAAGTTCGAGTCGAAGGTGGCGCCGCGCACGGGAGGACGCCATGCGTGAACCCACTGCGGCCAAATCCCCATCCTTCCCGGCGCTCGTGCAATCGTTCTTCACCGAGTATCTGGTTACGCAACGTGCCATGAGTCCGCGCACCATCGCCTGCTATCGCGATGGGCTGATGCTCTTCCTCGACTTCGCCGCCCGAAAGCTCGGCAAACTCCCCTGCGCCGTGCGGCTCCCCGACATCGACCCCGATCTGATCCTCGCCTTCCTCGATCATCTCGAACAACAACGGCACAACACGATACGCAGCCGCAACTTGCGCCTGACGGCACTGCGCACGTTCCTGAAGTTCGCCGGCCGCCGCGACGTTCTGTCCCTGCACGCCGTCGAACGCGCGCTCAGTGTCCCCATGAAGCGCTTCGAGCAACCGATGCTCGACTTCCTCACCCACGAGGAGATGCTCGCCGTTCTCGGGCAACCCGGAGAGAGCTGGATATCGCGCCGCGATCACCTCTTGTTCGCGCTCCTGTACAACACCGGGGCGCGAGTCTCGGAGATCACCGGCGTTCGTGTCGCCGATGTCGTCCTCGATGCTGCCGCCTGCGTGCATCTGCACGGTAAGGGACGCAAGCAGCGCAGCGTGCCGCTGTGGAAGACCACCGTGAACGAGGTCCGTCAGTGGTTGCGCGTGAACCCCTCCTTGCAGCGTGACTCGGCATTGCTTCCCAACCGAGACGGCCACCCTATGACCCGCTCGAACGTCGAAAAGCGCCTCGACCTCGCCGTGGCTCGCGCGACCCTTCAGTGCCCAAGCCTCGGAAAGAAGCGCGTCTCTCCGCATGTGATCCGGCACGCGACCGCCATGCGGCTGCTGCAATCCGGCGTCGCCTTCAACATCATCGCGCTGTGGCTCGGGCACGAAAGCCCCAACACCACCCACCGCTACGTCGAGGCCGATCTCGCCATGAAAGAAAAGGCACTCGCCCGCCTCAAGGAGCCGGCGACGCGCTTGCGCCGTTACCGTCCGCCAGACGCCCTGCTCGCGTTCCTTCAACAGCTATAATTATGCGGAGTCGAGCCGACTCCCATGCCTAAAAACAAGGGGGTCGGCTCACTTACTCCGCATAGTTGAGCACTACGCATAGTGGCCGCTATGCAGAGCTCTGCATAGCGGCCAGGTGCGGTCCTTCGGCTCGACATATGAGCTTCTCGAAAGCGGACACGGGGTTATGCGACGGACGTGCCATCCTCCCAATGGCCCCCGAGAGCCGGCCATGGCACGGCCTGTCGTCCAGCCGCTGATCCATGCTGCAAGAAAGCAGACGGGACCAAGCGGAATTCGCCCTGTGACGTGAGGTGTATCTGCTCCGAGGATTGCCGCTCCGTGGATCGGCAGTGGCGTATGGATCCTGAATCCAAATGCGGGCATCGGCGCCCGAAACAGGATCTGCCTTTGGTCTAGTCTGGCGGCTCGCAGGTCACTTGACTTCAACCGTCCGGCAGCCGAGAGCGGATTCTCCGTCGCGCACCGCTCAGCTCTTGCGCTCGAGATCGGCCGTGAATCCAATGCCTCGACGCTGAGGTTCAGGCTGCTGCATGAGCGCGCGGATCGCGGCGAGGATGTGAGCAAT
>JASHTA010000103.1 GCA_030040795.1 Gammaproteobacteria bacterium
GAGGCCTCGACGGCCACTGCAACGCCGGTCGAGGCGACCGGACCCTCGGCGAGCCCCATCACCGCGCGGATGACCAGCAGGCTGAGCAATCCGGCGGCGAAACCGCTGAGGACCGAGAGCACGGAGAAGATCACCGCCGCGGGGACCAATATGCGCCGGCGGCCGAGCCGGTCGGAGAGATTGCCGACGAGAATGGCTGCGGTGCCCCACGCGACACCCAGGATTCCGACGAGATTGCCGAGGTCCTGGTAGTTGAGGTGCAGGTCCTTCATCATCGAGGGAAAGAGCGGCGGCAGCACGAAGCGGTCCACGCCGACGAGCCCGAAGGCGATGCTCAGGACCAGCAAGGCCTGCCATTCATAGCGCGTGTCCCAGGTCTTTGAATTCATCGGCGTCCCCCTTGTGTTGTAGTCTTTATGCGGGTCGTGGCGCTCGCCACCGCGCTCCAAAAAGATTGTAGGGGCGGCCGATCCGGCCGGCAACTCGTGGTACGCTCGCTCCGCGGCCTGTTATCGGCCTGTCAGCCGAGCCGCGCCGGCCAGAGGCGGGAATCGAGGAGGCGTCCCATGCGATGCTGCTGTATCCCGATTGCCACTTTGGCGGCGGTGTGCGCCGTCGTATCGGTCGATTCGGCGAGCCTCGCGGCGAGCGCTCCCGGCATCGCTGCGGCCGCAACCTCGGCCACCGCTCCGGAGCCTTATCTTTGGCTCTCGAGCATCCGCGGAGCGACGGCGCTGGCCTGGGTCGCGCGTCAGAACGTGCAGACTCACGCGGCGCTCGAGACCAACCCGCTCTACGCCGAGGACCGCGAGAGGATTCTCTCCGTCCTCAACGCGGCCGATCGCATCCCCGGGCCGACGCTCGACCATCGGTGGGTGCTCAATTTCTGGCAGGACTCCCGCCACGTGCGCGGTATCTGGCGCCGGACGACCCTTGCCGATTATGCGAGACCCTCTCCGCACTGGCAGATTCTGCTCGACCTCGATCGGCTCGACCGGGACACGCACGAGGACTGGGTCTGGATGGGCAGCGAGTGCACACCGAGCTTCCGCCGCTGTCTCGTGCGGCTGTCGCCGGGTGGCGGCGATGCCGTGGAGGTTCGCGAGTACGATCCCCGCGCGCACAGGTTTCTCCCCGGCGGCTTCTCGCTGCCTGCCGCCAAGTCCTTCGTGACCTATCTCAACGACGATGAAATCCTGTTCGCGACGGACTTCGGCTCTGGAACTCTCACGTCCTCATCTTATCCGCGCATCGCGAAGCTGTGGCGCCGCGGCGAGCCGTTGCGCGATGCCCAGACCGTGTTCGTGGGCCGGGCAAGCGACGTGATCGTGTCGCCGCAGGTATTCAGGGGTCCCTACGGCACCGTCGCGCTCATCGTTCGCCAGCCGAGCTTCTTTCAATCCGATTACTACCTCGTCCGTCCCGACGGCAGCACACTCAAACTGCCGCTCCCGCAAGATGCGGAAGTGCAGGGCGTGACCGGCGGGCAGCTGATCGCGACGCTGCAGAGCGACTGGACCGTCGATGGCAGGAAGATCCTCCGGGGCTCGCTCATCGCCTTTCCGGTTTTGCAGTTCGCGCGGACCGGCGAGGCTCAGCGCGTGTCGGTTCTCTACACGCCCGGTGCACACGCAATGATCGACGAGGTCGCTGCCGGCCGCGATGCGGTCTATGCCTCGATCTATCAGGATGTGAAGGGCTCGATCCACTCGTTCCGGCTGTCGCACGGCGGATGGAGCGACGCTCGCCTCGATCTGCCCGCCGGCGGCTCCACCTCGATCGCCTCGACGAACGACTGGGGTCCACAGGCGTATTTCATGTTCGAGAGCTTCCTCACGCCGCCCACGCTCTACGCGTATGACGGCACGACCGCTCCCCGGATCGTCAAGGCTCAGCAAGCGCACTTCGATGCGGGCAAGCTCGCGGTCGACCAATACTGGGTCCTGTCGAAGGACGGCACGAGAGTTCCGTATTTCTTCATCGGCCCGAAGAGCCGGTCGGGGCCGTTGCCGACGATCCTCTATGGGTACGGAGGCTTTCAGCTCTCGATCACGCCGTGGTACTGGAACGACGGTCACCGTCCCCTCGATGCGGGGCAGATCTGGCTCAGCAAGGGAGGTGCCATCGCCGTGGCGAACATTCGCGGGGGCGGCGAGTTCGGGCCTGCCTGGCATGAAGCTGCGATGAAGGATCACCGGCAGCGCGCGTTCGACGACTTCGAGGCGGTTGCGGCCGATATCGAGCGGCGGGGTCTCGCGACATCGAGAGGCCTCGGCATCGTCGGCGCCTCGAACGGCGGACTGCTCGTGTCAACGGTGATGGTTGAGCGGCCGGATTTATTCGCCGCCGTCGTGTGCCAGCGTCCATTGATCGACATGCTGCGCTACACGCACTTCGGCGCGGGGGC
Organism: Gammaproteobacteria bacterium; assembly: GCA_030040795.1. Lineage (GTDB taxonomy): Bacteria > Pseudomonadota > Gammaproteobacteria > Steroidobacterales > Steroidobacteraceae > JASHUC01. Next base: position 2,408 of record JASHTA010000103.1, read on the forward strand.
ATCGTGGGTCGCGGAGTACGGCGATCCGGCCGATCCGAGGATGGCCGCGTACCTGCGCACGTATTCCCCGTTCCAGAACGTCAAGGCGGATGTGATCTATCCGCCGATCCTGTTCATCACCGAGACCACCGACGATCGCGTCACGCCCGTGTTCGCGCGAATGATGGCGGCGAAGATGCAGGCGCAGGGGCACGACGTGCTGTTCAGCGAGGAGACCGAAGGCGGCCATGGCCCCGGCGCCACCCATGCCGAGGAGGCCGATTACTGGGCGCTCTCGTATACCTTCCTCGCGCAACGACTGGGGCTTCAGGCGGACATGCGGCATAGCCGCTTGCAGACGCCTTGCGGCTCCGGCATCAGCCTTCACGAAACGTGTCTGTACGCCTCGGCGTCCGGCGAGTCGAAGTAGGCGACGACGCGGATCTCGATGCTGGAGCGTGGCACGGCCCCGGGCGGGCAGGTCGGATCGTCGAACGCCGTATGCGGCACCTGATGAGCGCGCTCAGGGTCGGATTCCTTCGTGACGAAGATCAGGGCCTCATCCGGCCTCATGTCGCGGAAGTAGCACCACCGGTGCTCGGGGTTGTACCGCACCACGAGGCTCTCCGCCGTCCGCTGCGGGACGCCGGGAAAGTCGAATACCGCGCAGGCCGGAACGAGATCGGCATCCGCGACGGTGCGGGCG
>JASHTA010000104.1 GCA_030040795.1 Gammaproteobacteria bacterium
AACGAGGGTCGAAGCCCAGTGGCGCGGGCGACGCCGGGTCCCAGTCGGGTTCGCAACATGTGAAGTGCGTCTCGGTCGGCGCCCGGGTGGATGCCGGGTACCCCGCTCGCCATTATCGGTTGCGGAACCGGATTCTGTAGCGAGCGCGTCGCGTATTGGCGGCCGGATCACTCTTTGCTCTGGCTGCGCAACACACACAACGTCGATGCTTGGCTTCCGGGCTGATGCCCGAGTTTGACGAGCCGGCAGCTCTCTCTGAGAGACGGAGGGTCAAGCTGGCAGTGACCGGCTTGACCTACATGCCGTAAGCTACTGATATGCAAACAAAAATAATAGTGACCCGTTTTGCGCGTGCATAGCTCTAATGACTGAGGTGAGAGTCCTCGCGAAGGGGTGACTTGCTTCTCAAGACCCAAAGGAAGAAGAACTTTGTCGCCGAGATTGCTGCCAAGCACGGTCAGCGTCTGCGGCGCTTCCTCGCAGCGCGTCTCCGAAACTCGGCGGATACCGCAGATCTGGCCCAAGAGGTCTTTGTGCGCCTGCTACGCGTCGAGCGCTTCGAGCAGATCCGCACCCCCGAAGCGTATCTCCTTACGATCGCCAGCCACGTCATCCAGCAGCACAGTCTGGCCAACGTGAGAACGCCAGAGACGCTCGATGCCTTCGATGCACTGCTCGATCAGCGCCTCGCCACAGAATCCGATCCCATCGCCGATGTACATCTCGAACGACGGCTGGAGGCCCTTGACCGAGCCCTGGCGCGGCTTCCACCACGTACGCGCGCAGTGTTCGTGCTGCAGCGCCGGGACGGGTGCACGCTCCGCGAAATCAGCGTGCGATTGGGAATCTCTCGCAGCGCCGTGAAGAAGCATCTCGCCAAAGCACTTGTCCATTGCAGCCGTCAGATTCAGGAACCGAGGTAGGACACCGGATGGACACACAGATTCGTGAAACAGCTGCTCGGTGGCTCGTCGAGCTTCGCACGGACACACCGGGCGCAGCTGTTAGGCGCGACTTCGCGGCTTGGTTGCGGGCCTCTCCGGAGCACATCAGAGCGTACCTTGACATGCTAGCGCTCTGGGAAGATGCGCGCTGCTACGATCCGCATCATAACCTCGATATCGACAGCTTAGTCGCCCTTGCATGCACGGATCACACGGTCATCGGCGAAGTTGGAATACAACATCGTCCCGACCGTGCCACCACCCGCATCACGCCTGAAAAAGGCGATGCGAATGCGATTACTTCTCGAAAGCCCATCCGGAACGGCTTGCTTCAACCCCGCACGGCGATCGCTGCGCTCCTGAGTATCGTCATCAATTGCGGTATCGCTTGGTACGTGATGGATTCACAACGCGCCGCGTATTCCACTCGCATCGGCGAGCAACGCTCTGTTCAACTGCCCGATGGGTCGCGCGTTGACCTTGATGCCGACTCGGACGTACGCACGAACTTCACCCCACAAGAACGCACCGTGGAATTGATCTCCGGAGAGGCCCTGTTCCACGTGAAAAAGGACCCGAGTCGCCCCTTCATCGTTCGAATCGGGGATGCACGAGTCCGAGACATTGGCACGGAGTTCGATGTGAATCGAACGACACTCGGTACCGTCGTCACGGTGCTGGAAGGACGTGTCAGCGTATTCGCCTCCGTCTCCGGCACCGAAGTCGATGCTGGACAGCAGACGACGATCACGCGTGCCGCGGTCGCAGTGCCGCGAGCCGTGGATACGGCAGCGGTCACGGCGTGGACGCGGAAACTTCTTGTTTTCAGCTCGACCCCTCTTCCGGAGGTTGCGGAGGAATTCAATCGTTTTAATTCCCGGCGACTCGTCATCGCGAGCCGCGAACTTGCCGATGTCCAGGTGACCGGCACCTTCGGAGCTTTCGATCCTGACTCCCTGGCCAGATTCGTGCGTCTTCTGCGCGCGCAGCCTGGAATCGAAGTCGTTGAAAAAAACGATCAGATCATCGTACAGGTCCGTTCGGCTCATCAGCGCAGGTTCGCGCTCTAGCGCAAGGCCGCTCACATTGACGGAGCGCGGCAAGATGACACCCGTAGATGGCCAAATCATGGGTATTCGAGCTCTTGTGCTCATTGCGGCAGGCTGTCTCATCGCATTCGAAAATGCGAATTCGTGGGCCGCCGTTGGGCAACCTCCCGCAACCGCGTCAGCACCGTCTTCAGCCAGTGCGCAGGGCGTCAACTTGACAGAGCTTCCGGAGGTTACCGTGACGGGTCACCGCGCTTCACTGAAGCGCAGGGTCTCAAAGTTCGTCAACCGAGTCGCGGGACTCGAGAACGGAGAAGGTCTCCCCCGATGGAAAGTGCCCGTCTGTCCACTCGTGACCGGCGTTTTCCCGGAAGACGGTGGGGTCATTCTCAAGCACCTCTCTGCCATCGCACGCGCGGCGAAAGTGCCGTTCGGTGTCGACGACTGCTACCCTCCGAATCTCTTTATCGTCGAGACCGATGACCCGGAGGGGCTTCTGGAGGGATGGAACAACCACAGCCCCACACGCATGGAAGTGTTCGGCGGTAGTGGTCAAGACCCGTTCACTGGAGCGCCGCAATCTGTCATTAATGAATTCATTGAGACACCTCGCACCGTGAGGGTTTGGTATTACACGCGTGGGGAGGATGCCGCGGGCGTTTACATCGTAGCTCAGTCATCACCTTACACCCCTCCGGTGACTCATCACGCAGAGGCCTCGCGTATTCTGTCGAACAACGTCACGTATGATTTCGCTCGAGTCTTCGTGATCGCCGACCAGACACGGTTGCGTGGCGTGACGATCGCACAGCTCGCGGACTACGTGTCAATGGTCGCTCTCGCGAAGCTCAAGCCCGGCGTGCGACTGGGTGATGTCCCGAGCATTCTGAAGCTGTTCGACGGGCCGCCACAGACAGCGCCGTCCGGCGTGACCGATTGGGATCAGGCGTTCCTGAAGTCCCTATATGCGACTGAGCAGAGATCAAGGCTGCAGCGCGGCCAGATCGTGAGCGCCATGGTGCGTCAAATCGCACACTGACTGAGCGCCCGAAGTTCCGTCGATGATAGTCATCCGATATGCGACGCTCGGGACCATCAAGTAGCTTGGCTCCGACGCTGCTCGCCCTAATTGAGCTCGGAGCGGCCACGCTCATGGCGCTGGGTTTGGCACCGTCCGCTGCTGGCGCTCAATCCGACGCGAGAACTGCGGCTGCATTTCAGGTTGCCGGGGACTTCGTCGGCTCCCTGGGACCGCTCGGGTTCGCTCGCGAAACCTCTGTGGCTGCGAATAAGCCCTCGGCGGTTGGCGGATTCTGGCTCGGTACGCTTCCTTGGGTGGGGCGCGCAGAAACTGCGGATTCAGATCTCAATCAAGAGCGACG
>JASHTA010000105.1 GCA_030040795.1 Gammaproteobacteria bacterium
GATACGCGCGGGGCAACCGCGTCGAAGCGCGCGCTTCCAGGCTCAGACGGAACGGATCGGCCCACGCACGCCGCTGCGGATCGCGCCCGGGCGCGACTACCGGGTCATGACTGAAGGCGCCGAGCTGATCTTGGAGATCGACGGCCGGCGCGTGCGGCTACAGAGTGCCGTTGCGCCGGCGCTGACGGCCATCTGCCGGGCGAATGACTTTACGCCCGACAGCCTGCCGGACGCCATCAGCCTCGACGCGCGGCTGGCACTGGTCCGTTTCCTGGAGGGTCTCGGGTTTCTGCAACGCCTCTGAAGGCTTCACAGCTTCCGCTAGTACCAGTAGGCGGCCGCGCGCATCTCGATGCTCGATCGAGGCGGCACCTCCGGCGGGCAGGTCGGATCGTCGAAGGCGCTGTGCGGCACCTGGCTCGGCTCGTCGGCGGAGGAATCGTTCGTCTTGAACACGAGCGCCTCATCGCGCGTCATGCCGGAGAAGTACAGCCAGCGGTGTCCGGGGTTGTATCGCACCACCAGACCCTCGAAAGACCACTCGGGCTGGCCCGCCACATCGAACACGGCATCCGCGGGCACGAGGTCCTTTGGCTCGACGGTGCGCGCATCGCACATCGCGAGAGGTACATCTTGCGGAGGCGGCGAGAATGTCCGCCATATGTTGTAGTGAGCGAACCGGCGCACCGGCCGCGTATTGCCCTTCGGCCGTGACCGCTCCGCGAACGCCGCTGCCGTGGCGTCGGAGCAATCGATGTGAATGAAGCGCGCGGGCCGGGAGTTGTTGAGCCGGCCCGAATCCGCCGACCGCTCTCCGAACCGCAGCACGCCCGTTCCAGTCACGACGACTGCATCGGCGCCGGACAGCTCGAGAATCAACCGCTCGATCTCGGGCGGATGCGCCGCGGCCACCTCCTGGGCGCTGCGGAAATCCGACACGATGCTCCGATGCCGAACGAGGAGGATTCCCTCAGAGGCCAGCGAGGGCGGCGAGGCCCGTCCGCGCGCGTCCTCGATACGGACCGTTCGCGGGTCGAGCGTCAGCACATCGCGCGAGGAATCGTTCGCGTGGTATCGCGGCCGCACGGACATCGCCGCGGTGTAATTGACGGTGCCCTCGACGAAGCGCGCGCCCTCGGCGGAATCTGCGGCCGCTTTCGCGTCCCGATCGGTGGCCACTTTCGCGCGCGCGGCAAACTGGGAATCGACCATCGGCCGACTATCGGGACCACCCGGCTTCAAGTCAAGCCGCCACGCCGCTGGCGCGGCCCTCAGCGGCGCGGTCGGTCGTGTCCCCCACGATGGCTGGTCGGACTCACGCGGAGCCGCGGCGCAGCGAGCGCCGACCGCAGGAAGCGGAAAGCCTCCTCCGCCGGCATGGGCAGGGCGAATAGAAAGCCCTGGACCGAGTTGCAGTGCTCCTGGGCGAGAAACTGCCACTGCTCCGAGGTCTCGACGCCCTCGGCAACGACCTCCAGTCCCAGCGCGCGGCCGAGGGCAATGGTCGCCCGGCAGAGCGCGGCATCGTACGCGTCCGCCGCGCAGTCCGTGACGATCGATCCATCGATCTTCAGCCGGTCGACGTTGAACTTCTTGAGCCGGGCGAGCGAGGAGTGCCCGGTGCCGAAGTCGTCGATGGCGAGCGAGACCCCAAGCTGCTTGAGCCGGGCGAGACTGCGCGCCGCCACGTCCGGTGCGCTCATCGCCGCCGATTCGGTGATCTCGAGCTCGAGCAGCTTCGGAGGCAACCCGGTCGTGGCAAGCGCGGCGGCGATGCGCTCGGCCAGGTCCTCGCGAGCGAATTGCAGCGGCGAGAGATTGACGGCCATGATGAGCGGCTCTCCCCCACTGTCGAGCCAGGCGCGCATATCGCGGCAGGCGGCCATGAGCGCCCACTCGCCTATCGGCTCGATGAGGCGGGTCTCCTCGGCGATCGGAATGAAGAGCGCGGGCGGAATGATTCCGCGCGTGGGATGGTTCCAGCGCAGCAGCGCCTCCATGCCGATCGGCCGCCCGGTGAGCGTGTCCATCTGCGGCTGATAGTGCAGCACGAACTGCCCTTCGGCGAGCGCATCGCGCAACTCCGTCTCGAGGATCAGGCGTTGATCCGCCGCCTGAGTCATCGCGGGCTGGTAGAGCTCGTATGCATCTCTTCCCCGAGCTTTCGCCGCGTACAGGGCCACGTCGGCTTTCTTCATCAGCGTCTGTCCGTCGGGACCGTCGCCCGGGAAGACGCTGACTCCAGCGGTCACCGTGACATGAACTGTGTTGCCGTCGACCTCGATCCTGCCGCGAAGCTGCTCGAAGACCTGTCCGGCGATGGACCTGACCTGAGACTCCGAGCGCAGCTGCGTCAGCGCCACGACGAACTCGTCTCCGCCGATGCGGGCGACGATGTCCCCGTCACGCACGGCGCTGCTGATCTTACGTCCGAGCTCCACGATCACGCGGTCTCCCGCATCGTGACCCAGCGTATCGTTGATGGTCTTGAACCGATCGACGTCGATCATCATGACGGCGACCCGGTTTCGGTTCGCGCCGGCGGCCGCCAGGGCCTCCGCGAGCCGTGTGCGCAGTCCCAGCCGATTATCGAGCCCGGTGAGCGAGTCGTGATAGGCGAGGAAGGAGATGCGCTGCTCGGCGCGCTTGCGATTGGCGATGTCCTCGATCATGGACCACATGAGCCGAGTCCCGTCGCTCGCGGTCACCATGATCCCCGTGACCTGCACGGGAACCCTCGACCCGTCCTTGCGGGTGAGCTCCTTCTCGAGCGGCCCGAACCGCCCGCTCTGAATCAGGCTCTGGATGCGCTGGCGCTGGTCGTCGTTGCCGTTGTCCGCAGCCCAGTCCCACCAGTTCATGGTGGCGAGCTCCTGCCGGGAATACCCGGTGATGACCTCCATCGCATAGTTGGTTTGCAGGAAGCGCCCCTCGCTGTCGCTCAGCGCGATGCCGAGCGGCGAGAGATCGTAGAGGCTGCGCAGCTTCTCCTCGCTCACGCGCAGCTCCTCCTCCGCGAGCTTGCGCCGGGTCACATCGTAAACGTAGCCTGTCCACGTCGTGCTGCCGTCCGCGTTCCGCTGCGGGATCGCATTCGCCTCGAGCCAGCGCAGCTCACCCTCCGAGGTGATGAGGCGGTGCTCGGCGTGCCACGGCGTGAGCGTCGCCGCGGAATGCAGCATGGACGCCCGATCGAACGTGTTCTCCTCGGGATTGACGAGGAAGCCCGACATGCTTCGCTCGTTGCTCATCAGCTCCTCGGGACTCACGCCGTACAGGTTGCGCGCTCCCGGACTCGCGTAGAGATACTGCGATTGCCCGTCGCTGTTGAGCCGCCATTGAAAGATCATGCCGGGCACGTTGGCGGCGATGACCGCCAGATGCTCGGCGGCACGGCGCCGCTCGTCATCCGCCCGGCGCTGCTCCGTCACATCGATCTGCACGCCGAAGAGCCGCAGGGGCGTACCGTCCGGGGAGCGCTCGAGCACGCCGCCTGCGCCGACGACCATGTGCCAGGAGCCGTCCTTTGCGCGCAACCGGTGCGAGCCGCGGAAAAGATCGGTGCGCCCGGAGGCCACCTCGCCAACGGCTTTGTCGGCTACTTCGACGTCGTCGGGATGGCAGAGCCGGCGCAGGTCCTCGGGCCCCAAGTTGAGCTCGTGAGGCTCGTAGCCCAGCATCTTGCAGAACGCCTCGTTCAGCGTGACCTTGCCCCGCTGCAAATCGAGCTCCCATGTCCCGACGTTCGCGCCTTCCATCATCATGCGGGCGCGATACTCGCTGAGCCGCATGGCCTCGCGGACCCGCACCTGCTCCGTTACGTCGCGGTGAAGCGCGATATAGCCCTCGAGCTCACCCCGATCGTCGAGCAGGGCTTCCAGGTCCGCCTCGAGCCAGCGCTCGCGACCGTCGCGAGTGCGGATCAGCACCTCGAATACGGCACCGGATTTCTGGGCGTAGAGCTCGCGCGCCCGCCGCACGGTTGCCATGTCGGTGCCGTCGAAGAAAAGCAGGTCGCCCGCAGCGCGCCCGCGCGCGGCCTCCAACGTGTACCCGGTGAGCCGCGTAAAGGTCTCATTCACCCACTGGATCCGATGCTGCGGATCGGTGATGGCGACGGAGATGCCGCTGTGGCGTGCGACGAGGGCCATCCAGCGGTGCTCATCGTCCGTCGCCGACGCCGCCGCGCGCAGACCGGAGCGAAACGCGAGCCACTGCCACACCCAAGGTACGCCGAAGAGCAGCACAAGCCACGCGAAGCTCGAGACTCCCGCGAACGAGCGCGCACTGAAGCGATGTCCGCCATAGGCGGCCGCGAGGAACGCGGCCTGCGCGGCGAACAGGGTCCACCCGCAGACGGTCCAGAGCAGCCCGCGTCCACGCACAGCGAGGCCACGTCGCGGTCCGACACGCTCTGCGCTGACGGTACTGGGGAGCGCCCTGCGGCTGGCGGCTGGCATCCAACTATGTAAACAACACCCGTGGTTCGGGCTGACCCTGTATCGACCGCCGTCACTTCAACTTTAACGAGGCCGATGGGATTGCGGCGCCGCTCCGATCCGGACCGGCCGGGGGCTCCAGAACGGCACAGGCGCTACAATGGCGGGTCACAACGAATCCGCGCATCGCGATGCCCAGCTCCTCGAGCGCTCTGCCCACGCTCTATATTCCTCACGGCGGCGGGCCGTGCTTTTTCATGGACTGGGACTATCCGACCCCGAATCCCTGGACCGGTCTTGCGACGTGGCTCGGGGGGCTTGCCGCATCGATCGGCCGCGTGCCGAAGGCGGTTCTCGTGATTTCCGGCCACTGGGAGGAGGATCCGATCGCCGTGAACGTGCAGGAGCGGCCCGCGCTGCTGTACGACTATTACGGATTCCCGGAGCACACGTACCGTCTGCAGTATCCGGCTCCGGGAGCGCCGCAGCTCGCCCGCGAAGTGATCGAGCTGCTGCGGGCGGGCGGCTTCGAAGCCCGTGAGGAAGGCCGGCGCGGCCTCGATCACGGCGTGTTCGTGCCGTTCAAGCTCATCTATCCCCAAGCCGACGTACCCATCGTGCAGTTGTCGCTGCAGCGCGGTCTCGACCCGGCAGCGCATCTGCGTATCGGAGCGGCGCTCGTCCCGCTTCGTCAACGGGACGTGCTGATCGTCGGGAGCGGCATGAGCTTCCACAATCTTCATATCGCTTCCATTGAGAATGCGCGCATCCCCGAATCGGAACGGTTCGATGCATGGCTCGCGCACGCGGCGTGCGCGCCCGCCGCCGAGCGCAACGCCGAGCTCGTGCAGTGGGCCCGCGCGCCGGCAGCCCGCTTCGCTCATCCGCGAGAGGAGCATTTGATGCCTCTGATGGTCGCGGCCGGAGCCGGCGGACTCGATCGGGGCAGTCAGGCCTTCAGCGGCCGGATAATGGGCTGGCAGATCTCCGGCTTTCGCTTCGGCGATCTCGCGGCATTCTCAGCCCTTCGGTAGCGCGATCGGGCGATCGCGCAGCAACAGCACCCAGTCGGCGTTCTCGATGAGCGCCTCGCGACCGAGCTCGCGCAGCAGCGAGAGCTCGCCCTCGCGGCGCGACGGAGTGGGCTCCTCTTGCTCGAGCCGGTTGATGAAGCGCTCGGCGCGGCTGAAGATTGCCGCGAAGCGCGCGTACTGGTTCGCTTGAGTACGCGCGCCGATGCGCTCCCCATACGCTTCCCAGAGCGCCGCGGCCACCGGCGCGAATCCCATGACGAGCACGGCCCAGTGATGCCATGTCACGAGCTGCTCGAGCAATTTCCACAGCGCGACCAGGCTGAATGCCGCGAGCAAGCCGATCGCGAGGAACACACTCGACCAACGCTCTATGCGCAACATCCGCCGCTCGTGAAGCTGGGCGCGCGCGGCATAGTAGGTCGCCTGGCCGTGGACCCAGCACTTCATGGCAAGCTCCGGGTGCGCCGCCGAGGGAGGAGGCGCGGCGCCGGTGGCTCGAAGCGCCTCGCGAATCCAGCGCAGCTCATCGAGCTGCTTGCGAAGGTACGACGCCGAAGCGTTGTCGGTGAGCCCGGCGAGCCGCCAGTAGAACTGTACGCGCAGTCCCTCCGCGAGAGCCCGATAGTCGAGATACCGCGCTTGCGCATCGAGCCTTCGATGCCAGATGAGGACCAGCGTCAGCAGCGCAAAGCACAGCAAATACCCGAGCGGCACCGCCCGCACCGGCAGTACCTCGGCGTAGACCTCGAAGGTCAGGGCCATCACGGCCGCGAGCAGGAGCGTCAGGCGCAGCACTCGATGCGTGATACGCTGATAGTGCGCGGCGAGCCGATCGGCGTATGCGAAGGCCATCGCCAGCGCGCGATCCCCTCCCCGCTCGGTCTCGATGCCAGGAAGCAGAGATTCCGCGGCCGCCGGCACTGCCGAGCGAATTCGCTTCCGCGACCGTGCGGCCTCGCGGTTGAACCGGTTGAGTCGAGCGCACACGGTGTGGAAGAGCTCGGCGTCGCTATCCTGCGGAAAGAGCCATTCCACCTTCTGGCGGGCTTGCGCGTCGCTCCCGGAGCGCACGGCATGCACGTGGAACACCGGTCCGCTGTCGTCCGGATCGAGCGCGGATCGGGCGCTCGACTGACCTCCAACCGCGCGACCGAGCTTCATGGCCACCACCGCGCCGGTGCCCGCGCTCGCCTCCTCTCCCGGCACTCCGTCCCAGATGGCGAGCAGGATGTGACACTGATCGGCGACGAACGCTCCGACCTCCGCGTACTGGCGATCGCGCTCGGCCTGCGTCTCGCACCATTTCGAGCCGTTGCCGTCACCGGGTCGCGGCCACACGAACACGCGTTCCGCGGGCACTCGCTCGAGGATCGTGCGGAACTCCGCCACCGAATCCGGAAAATCCCGCTCGTAGTCCTCGCGCTCGAGCGGCAGCGGCGCGATGAGCTCATACCCGCGCTCGAGCGCGAGCTCCGCGACCAAGCGGTCGGCGCCCGCCGCGAGTGCCGAGATGACCCGCAGCGGCGTGGCGGGGTAGCGCCGCTCCAGGTGCTCGAAGAATTCCGAAACTCGAGCGCGATAGTCTGGTAGATCGGACTCGCGCAGATGCCGATGTCCCGTGACGCCGATGACGATCGGCAAGCGCCCGTCAGCCGATATCATTGCGCGGTCACGCCTCTGCCCGCATGCCGCGCCGCCTCGATGCGCGCACGCCACTCCCGCGTGTCGTGAAGTCTTGCGATCGCGGGGATCAGATGAGCGACGAGCCCGCTCGCCTGGCGCAGCAGCGCCGCGCGGTGCGCTGGGTCCGTGAGCGACTGGGCGTATAGGGCTTCAGCATATTCGAGCGGCAGCCACTGATCGCCGTGGTTCTGCTTCTCGAGGCGGCGGTACGTCGTGACAACGGGATCGATCGTCCGGGCCGCCTGCGCCCGCTTGCCCTGGCGCGCGAGCGCCATCGAGAGCCAGGTGGCAACTTGGCCTTCGGTGCGCCGGGGGTCGAAAAAGGCGTAAGTCGCAGCGCCTTGGGTTGCCCGCAATGCAACGCGCTCGGCCTGCTCGGCGGCCGCGAATGCGCCGAGGGCGTACTCCGCGTGTCCTTCCAGATCGGAGAGACGATAGAGCGCGTCGTCCCTCAAAGAGATTTCGAGGGCCCCACTAGGGCGACGAGTCTGCAGCGAAGCGAGAGCGTCGCCTACGATGTGCCGCGCCGCGGCGAAATCCCCACGCTCGTAGGCAAGCGCCGCCGCCGGATAGCTCCGCATGGCATCGACGAACGCCTCCGTGTAGCTGCCGGCGAGGCCGAGCTTGCGCAGCATGCTCGGGCTCGTGAAAGCGTCGGCGGCCTTGGTCGTCGCGGAAATACCCGCTGGTTCATCGAGCAGCGCCTGCTCGTACGCCATGGTGGCGAGGTAATCGGACACGCCGGCGAGCGAGTACCCCCCACCTCCGAGCGAAGCGCCGCTTTGACCAAAAGCGTCCAGCGCCTTCCGATCGTAGGCCAGCGAGTCGCGCAACTGCCCCGCCGCCCACAGGTCAACGCCGAGACCGCCGTACATGAACGCGAGATCACCGACATACTCGGTGTTTTTGGGCTCGAGTCTCACTGCGGCAAGGCCGGTCTGCACGCTTTGCATCGACAAGCGCACGGCATCAGACGGATCGAACGCATTATGGGCCGCTTGGCCCAGCGTGCTCTGCAGAATCTCTTTGGCGAGCACCGCTTCGCCGTATTGCGGACGCTGCGCCACGATCTGGTCGGCCACCGCGAGGCCATCCCGACCGACTCGGAGCGCTTCCGCACTGCGCCCGAGGTTGGCCAGAGCGAGAGAAAGCCACGCTGCTGCGGTAGCGTAGTCAGTGGCCAATTTCGGATCATCGCCGCGGCGGCTCCCAGGTTGCTGCGCCAGACGCACCGCTTCACGCTCAAATCCGACCGCTTCCGTGTTCAACTCCGCTTGGTCGGTACTCGTAGCTTGAAATCCAAGCGTGTTCAGGGCCTCGACATAGGCCCGACGAGCCCCGACCGGCGACGCAGACGTGCGGGCAATCGGTCGCAGCAGAGCGACGGTGCGGGCAGCGTCTGCACGAACCGACGCATTTTGCGCGCCAGAGATCGAGCTTCGGACCTGATAGGCTCGCCCGAGCGCAATCGTGGTCGCCTCGGACCGATCGGTGCGCCGCAATGCCTCGAGGAGTGCAACGGCTTCGGTGGCGTTCTTGGCGGCCGCATCGAGATTTCCGAGATATTGAAGCGCCTCGGCATGGTTCATGAGCGCCAGTGCGCCGCTGCGGACGGTCTCGGGATCCTTGAGCTGCGGCGGGAGATTCTGGAAGTAGTCGATCTCCCGCTGCGAGAGCTCGGCGATGGTCTGGTAGCGCCCGAAGGTCTCGAGCTCGCTGACGAAGTCGTCGGTCAGGAAACTCAGAAGCCCCTCCGCCTCCTGCCGCGCCTGCTCGGAGACGGCGCGAGTCTGTCGCGCCACTTCCTCCGCGTGCCGGGCCCGCTGCACACTGAGGACGGCTGCCACCATCGCGGCGAGGGCGAGCAGGGCGAGCGCTGCACAGCCGGCGGCAATGGTGCGTGCTCTTCGTAGTGCGCGCCGCGCGGCGTTTTCTCTTTCACGCTGCTCCGCGAGCGCCCGCTCGGTGGCTTCCCTGGCTTCCCGCTCATGACGCTGGTCGCGGCTCGCCTTGACGACGCCGGTCAGCACATCGTGGGTGAGCTCGACTCGTCTTACGTCCAGCCTCTCCTCGATGCGCAGGAGTCTGCGGTTGACGAGCTTGGCGAGCGCATCCGAGGCAGCACCGGCGGCCTGGAAGCGCCTGAGCAGGCTCTCCTCGGCCAAATTCTCTCGATACCCCGACTCGGTCAGCAGGTCATCCTCGATGATCCGCCGCGCCGACTCCGGCTGATCGGCCAGGCTTCGCTCGTAGAAGGTGCTGAGGATAGTGTCGTGAGAGCCGGCGAGCAGATCCTGGGAGATCTCGGCTCGGTGTTGTGCGATCCGCTGCTCGTTGAGCTCGCGGCAGATGAGGCTCAAGAGTGAGGGCTCGACCTCCGCGTTCGCTAGCTCGGACCCTCCCGCCACGAACCGTACGATCGCCTCGGCGACTTCCTCGCTCACCAGAGGCTTGCCGGGGCGTAAACGGTTGCCGGGTTGCAGCACGGCCTCCAGCGCCTGGCTCCCGGTCATGGGGGCGAGCCGCAGCCGATTCTGCGACAGGCTCGGCATCATCTTCTTCAGGCTCTCGAGCGGGGCGAGGTAGTCCTCCCTGAGCGCTATCACCACCCGGTAGTCGCTGCGCGAGAAGTCGAACCGCTCGGCGATGCTCTCGTCGGTCTCGAGCTTCGTCTCGAGGGCTTTGGGAGGGCGGTTCTCGACGAGGTCGGAGAGCTCCTCGATGAATTTCGCCGCTCTTGTGCGCCCGAACTCATCACTCTGCGCAAGCGTGAACAGCTCCTCGAACTGATCGAAGATCAGCAGCGGGATGAGCGTCGCGCCGGAAGAGTCCTTCAGCACATCGTCGCGGTGGTGCAGGAACTCCCAGATCGACTCCCCGGAAGAAGCCACTCCCGTCTGGGTCCACTCCCCGGTGGTTGCTGCCTTTCCGATCGCCTGCTTGATCTGCTCGGCGGGCTCCGGAGAGTCGTGGCCGTAGTCGACCCGCAGGTACACGGGGAAGTACCCTTGGGAGCGCAGAGC
>JASHTA010000106.1 GCA_030040795.1 Gammaproteobacteria bacterium
TATTACCGCTTCAAGACGCTCTTCGACCGCTACTCGAAGGAAGCCGGCAAGGAGCAGTACCTCATCCCGTACTTCATCGCGGCGCATCCGGGAACGACGGACGAGGACATGCTGGAGCTCGCGCTGTGGCTGAAGAAAAACGGCTATCGCGCCGATCAGGTCCAAGCGTTCCTGCCGTCGCCGATGGCGACCGCCACCGCGATGTATCACAGCGGCCGCAATCCTCTGAAGCGCATCGCTCGCTCGAGCGAGGGCGTTCACGTTCCAAAGGGCCTGAAGGTCCGCAGGCTTCACAAGGCCTTCCTGCGCTACCACGATCCCCACAACTGGCCGCTCCTGCGCGAAGCGCTGCGCCACATGGGGCGCGCGGATCTCATCGGCAATGGTGCGCATCAGCTGGTGCCCGCGTGGCAGCCCGCCGAGACTGGGCAGGCGCAGGAGGAACATCGGCAGCCGCGCGCCTCGTCCCCTGCGACTCCCGCCGGAGGATCTCCGCGCGCTTCCCGCCCGTTCCGCACCCAGCACACCGGACTCCCGCGGACGCCGCGGCGGAGAGGCCGATAGTTCCTGTCACGGGGGGCTCGTGCCGTGAAGTTCGTACCCCTGGTCTGGGCCGCCCTGCGGCGCAACCGTACCGAGTCGGTGCTCACGCTGCTTGCGCTCACCGTCGCCTTTGCGCTGTTCGGCACGATGATCGCGCTCAATGCGGCCTACGAGCGCGCGATCCGCGATGCGAGGACGGACCGGTTGATCGTCGCCTGCGCCTTCGACTGCGGCGCGATACCGCTCGGCTATCGTGAGCAGATCGCCCGCATCGCGGGCGTCACCGGTGTCGGTGGCCAGCTGTGGCTCGGTGGACACGAGCAGGACGAGCGCCACCCGATCACAGTGACGTTCATGGACGAGGGAATGCGCTCGGCATGGCCGGAGCTGCCGATGAGTGCGGCGGACTGGCAGGCACTCGATGCCGCTCCCGCAGGCATTTTCCTGACACGCAGGGCGGCGGCGCGCCGCAATGTGCGAATCGGTGACAGGGTGACCTTGACGACGGCGCCGGGCAGCCGCGCGGACGGCGGCGGGACGTGGTTCTTCACCGTCCTCGGTTTTATCCCCGACCCGCCGGGGGGAAGGGCCGGCACGGGTGCACCGCAGTGGATCGCGGACATGATCGTCGGGAATCTGCGCTACTTCGAGAATTCGAGTGATCTTCAGGAAAGAAGCACCGTCAACGTCCTGCGTGTCGCGGTCGATCGCCCGGAGCACGCTCGCGCGGTTTGCCGAGCGATCGAGGCGCGGTTCACGAGTCCGGCGGTCTACTGCGTTCCAGCGAGAGAGGATGCGGAGGAGATTGCCGACGCCAATATCAATATGCGGCAGATCAGTCTCGGCATCGGGGCTGCGGGACTGTTCATGATCCTGTTTCTGTGCGCGAATGGAATTGCCGAGTCCGTTCGCGAGCGGCTCCCGGAGTTCGGAGTCCTCAAGACGATGGGCTACGGGGATCGCAGGATCGCCCTGCTGGTGGTCCTCGAAGCGGCGGTTCCGACGGTTCTCGCCGCTCTGATCGGCAGCGCGGTCGCGCAAGGAATCGGTGCATTCGTTGCGCACCTCGCACTCAAAGGGACGATTGACATGCCCGAGATGCGCGCATCGCCTGCCGCGTTCGGCTGGGCGCTCGCGGCGGCGCTCGTGATCGCTCTCTCGAGCGCGGTGGCACCCCTCAACAGGATCCGGCGCACGGATGTTGCCGCAGTGGTCGCTGGAAGATGAGCGAGCTGCGTCAAATCGCGGCAGTCTGTCGTATTGGTCTCGGCAGCCTCCGCGAGAGGTATGCCACGGCGCTCGTCGTCGTCGTCGGCATGGCATGTGCCGTCGGAGTCTTGACATCGATGCTCTCACTCACCGTCGGACTGACCCGCGCCTATCTCGGACCCCGGGATGCGACGCGCGCCATGGTGTGGGCTGGGACCTCCAACTTCGATCAGAGCCGCGAGCTCCACCCCGATCTCATCGCGACGATCCTCGATGCGCCTGGAATAGCCAGGGGACCCGCCGGTGCACCGCTCGCGGATGCCGAGTTCCTGGTGCGGCTGCCGATGGATGGCTTTGCCGACAGCTCGCTCCAGTTGCGAGGCATGGGTCCGGCCGGTCTCGCGCTGCGGCCTGAGTTCAGGATCGTCGCGGGGCACCTGTTCCGCGCAGGCAGACGGGAGCTGGTCGCAGGCGTGGGCGCCGCGAGGAGGTTCGGCCTCACCGTGGGAAGCGTAGTGCGGATGCGGGACGGCAAATGGCCCATCGTCGGGATCTTCAGCTGCGGCTCCGACATCATCGAAAGCTATCTCGTCGGAGATGCGGTCACCGTGATGGCGGCGAGGCGAGGGCCCGGCTTCGCCGAGGTGATCGCGCAACTCGTGGATGCCAGGGCCTATCCGCAATTCCAGACGTGGCTCACGGAGAATCCCGCGCTCGCGGTCAGCGTCGAGCGCAAGACGGACTATGACCTGCGCATGGTCGGGTCGAATACCGCCTTCTTCACGCGAATGGCGTACCTGATTGGCGCGATCATGGCGCTCGGCGCTCTGTTCGGCGTCGTGAAGATCATGTACGCGGCGGTCCGCGCGCGCACCCGCGAGATCGGCACACTGCGCGCTATCGGCTTCGGCGCGACACCGGTCGCGCTGTCGGTACTCCTGGAGGCCGCGCTGCTCGGCGCAATCGGCGCGCTCGTCGGCACGGCGGCCGCCTGGCTCCTGTTCGATGGGCGCGAAATGTGGGTCTGGGGGGCGTTCAAGCTGCGCGTCTCGCCGTCTCTCTGGGTGCTCGGACTCGTGTGGGCGCTCGTCACCTCGCTGATCGGGGGACTCCTTCCGGCGCTGCGCGCCGGACGGCTGCCGCCCTTCGAAGCCCTTCGGGCGGAATAGCGGCCACATCGAAGGGCCGTTCCACACGCCTGTGGAGGGCCCCACGCCGCGGCCCCCGGAGGTATCATGCCCGCCTTCGTGCCTTGGGAGATGCCGTGCGCAGCCGGTGGATTCCGATCGCCGTTCTCGGCCTTGCGGCACTGACCGTCGGCGCGCTGACGGGCATTGCGGCGGCGCGCGTGGCGCAAGCGGCGACGCAGGCGGCCCGTCCGGCGGTGGGTGCGAGCCGTCCCGTAGCGGCCGTGCTCGACCTGAGCGGAGCGATCGGCCCGGCAACGAGCCAGTACGTGGAGCGAGGGCTTGCCGCCGCCGCGGAGCAGGGCGACCGGCTGGTGATTCTCGAGATGGATACTCCAGGCGGACTCGAGACCTCGATGCGCGACATCATTCAAGCCATCCTCGCGTCTCCGATTCCAGTCGTCGCCTACGTCGCGCCCTCCGGCGCCCGCGCTGCGAGTGCCGGCACCTATATCTTGTACGCCTGTCAGGTCGCCGCCATGGCGCCTGCCACCAATCTCGGGGCGGCGACGCCGGTCGAGATCGGTGGTGGGACCGCGCCCACGACCGAGGAGCGAAAGCAGATCAACGACGCGGTAGCCTATATTCGCGGGCTCGCGGAGCTGCGCGGACGCAATGCGGACTGGGCGGAGAAGGCCGTGCGTGGGGCCGAGAGCCTGCCCGCGAGCGCGGCGCTCCAGAGCCACGTGATCGACCTCATTGCGACGAGCGTGCCCGACCTGCTCGAGAAGATCGACGGACGGCAGGTGAAGGTGGGAACCGAGACCGTGACGCTCGCCACGCGAGGGCTGGCGACCGAGCAAATCGAGCCCGACTGGCGCACTCGCCTGCTCGCGGTCATCACTCACCCGACCGTCGCCTACGGCCTTATGCTGATCGGCATCTACGGCCTGCTCCTCGAGGGCTACCATCCCGGCGCGGTGCTGCCGGGCGTCGCCGGAGCGATCGCTCTGCTCGTTGCGCTGTTCGCCTTTCAGATCCTCTCGGTGAATTACGCCGGCCTCGCTCTGATCGCCCTCGGCATCGGCATGATCATCGGCGAGTTCTTTTTTCCGACGTACGGGTCGCTCGGGGTCGGCGGCCTCATCGCGTTTGTCGTAGGATCCATCATTCTCTTTCACACCAACGCCCAGGGTTTCAACCTTGCCATGCCGATCATCGCGGGAGTTGCTACGGCGGGAGCCGCGATCCTGATCGGGCTCGTCTACCTCGTCACGAGGTCGATGCGCCGGCCTGTCGTGACGGGCCGCGAGGCCATGATCGGCGCAACGGCCGAGGTGTTCGAGGACTTCGCCGAGCGCGGCCGCGTGCGCTTCGGCGGAGAGCTGTGGAACGCGTGCAGCAGCAAACCGGTGCGCACGGGCCAGCACGTGCGGATCGTGCGCGTGGA
>JASHTA010000107.1 GCA_030040795.1 Gammaproteobacteria bacterium
GCCCGGACGGTCGTCTATACCGGCCGCATCAATCACAAGAAGGGCCTGGGTCTCGTGCTCGAGGCGGCGCGCAAGCTCCCGGAGCTTCAATTCATCCTCGTCGGCTCCTCCGGAGACGGCCCGGTCGAAGCGGCCGCGAGGACGATCCCCAATGTCCGCATCGTCCCCTGGCAGACGCCTGCAGCGCTCGCGCCGTACATCTTCGCGGCGGATGTATTGCTCATCCCGCCGTCACGAGAGCCGCTCGCCGCGTTCGGCTCGACCGTCCTGCCGCTCAAGGTCTTTCTCTACCTGGGATCGGGCCGCCCGATCGTCGCCGGCGATACTCCCGATGTGCGCGAGGTCTTGAGGCACGGCGAGAACGCCCTGCTCTGCCGCCCGGACAGTCCGGAATCGCTCGTGGCCGCGATCCGAGCCGTAACGGCCGACGCGAGGCTCGCGGAGCATCTGGCCGCGACGGCGCTCGCGGACAGCCGCGAATTTACCTGGCGCCGGCGCGCCGAGCGGATCGCCGCGATCATTACCGAGCGACTGCAGTCTGCGCGCACCGAGCCGGGGACGTGGACGAGCGCGCACCTTCGGACCTGGCTCGGCCAATCGTGGCGCTGGATCGTTCACCTCGTCCGCAACCGCTCGTGGGTGCTGCCGCCGAGATCCGTCCTGGGCGATCGTCCCGGCTCGAATGGATAGCCATCAGGCGCATCTGCACCGCGGCTTCAACTGGCTTGGCGGCGCGACGGCCATCGCAAAGGCTATCGACCTGGCGACCCTGCTCGCCGTCCTGCTGTTCCTCAGCAAGGAACAGGTTGGCATCGCCTCACTGGTCATCTCCGTGGGCACGATCGTCGAGGCGCTCGATGGGCTCGGAACCCGAGAGGCGCTCGTTCAGGCCCGCGCCATCTCCCGCATCGAGCTCGACACGCTCTTCTGGTACATCGCCGCCGGAGCACTGCTCGCGGGCGTGCTCGTATTGCTTGCCGCACCCCTGCTCGCGTCTCTCTATGGTGTCGCGGGCATGACCGTCTACTTCGCCGCCATCGCGGCGAAGCAGCCGATCGTTGGTGCCGCCGTCATCCCGCTCGCGCTGATGAACCGCGACCTGCAATACGAGCGCATCGCGACGGTCAACGTGTGCTCGACATTCGGCGCCGCTCTCACGCGTCTCGGCCTCGCTGTGGCGGGCGCCGGGGTCTGGTCGCTGGTCGGCGGCTTCTTTGCGAGCGGTCTTTACACGCTGGTCGCGGCGCAGCTCGCGAGACCGTTCTACCCAAGATTTCGCTTTCGCATGAGCGAGATCGCGCCGCTCGTGCGCTTCGGCGTGCACGCGACCGCGTGGAACGTTCTGGAGCAGGCGGGCCGGAACGTCGATTACCTGCTGATCGGGTGGTTCTACGGACCTGCCCGGCTCGCGGTGTACCGCGTGGCCTTCGCCGTCGCGATGGAGCCTGCACTCGCCCTCAGCACACTGATCAGCCGCGCGGCCCTGCCGGTCTTCGCCAGGGCGGCGGCGGTCAAGGAGCAGCTGGCGCAGGCCCTGATGTGGTCGCTGCGCAGGCTCGCGTTCCTGATGACGCCCCTCGTCGCGGCCGTCATCCTCGCCGCCGACCCTCTCACGGAAATGATTCACGACGGCGAGGGACACAGCTACGCCGCGGCCGCCTTGCCGCTCGAGCTGCTTGCCTTCGCAGCGCTTCTGCGCGTGAGCTCGCAGCTGCTCTATCCCGTCGCCCTGGGCGCCGGACAGCCGGCGCTCGCCACCCGACTCTCGGGCGCAACGCTGCTGCTCCTCAGCGTGGGGATCGTCATCGCGGGATCATGCTTCCCAGGCGATGGCGGGATCGTCGCCGTGTCGGCGGTCTGGGTCGCCATCTACCCGCTGCTGCTCGTCTGGGAATGCCGCTATCTGCGGCGTCACTGGAGCATCCGCGCGCGAGAGCTCGCGCGAGCCTTCGTCGCGCCGTCGATCGGCGCGGTCGTCCTGGTCTGCATCGTAGCGCTCGCACGCGAGCTCGCGAGCGGTGGCAACGATCCGAGAATTCAGCTCGGTGTCGTCATTGCGGCCGCCGCGTTGACGTATGCCGCGCTCATGGTTCACGCGCGGCAGCGGCCCTACGGGACGACCTGACGCCGGCCCGGCGCCGCTAGGGTCGTTCGATAAGGTTGATAAACCGTTTCCCGTTCTTCAGGCGATAGACCTCTAAATCATCGAAATCCGTCGTCGCTATCAAGTTCGTCCGCCGCGTTTGGCCGAGCCACACGAGTGACGCATCGGCGAAATCGACCTCGCGATCGTCGTAGCGTGCGCGCCATTCACGCATGGCCGCCACGTCTTCAAGAGTGAAATCGGCAACCTCGATCTTGCTTTCAAGCAGCCAACTCCAAAAGGGCTCTTCCTGGCGGCGCATGATGAACCCGCACTCCGTGATCACCGGCCACGTCGTGAGCAAGCCGTCGCGCGGCGAGAGCGACGTAAAGAAGCGCTCGACACGGTCATGGTGGCGATCGGAAGGCCTCAACAACCCGACGATCGCCCCGGTGTCAACCAGGATACTTCTCATCGAGACGACGCTTCATCGAGGCGATTGACTCCAGGCGACCGCGCGGCTCCGGCTCGGAGCCGAGTTGCGGCTTTATCCGCCGATACGCCGTGTATGCGGGATGGCCCTCGCCCTCCCCCTCGGCCGACAGCAGCAGACTTACCCCCCGCTCGAGTGCCTGCGTTTTGCTGAGGCCATGGGCCCTGCAATATCGCGTCAGTGCCAACTGCAGTCTGGGATTCATTCGAGCCGATATGGCCATGGGTACCTCGCGAAGAAGCTGTAATACGAATGCGTAATACTAGCTCGCAGCATCTCGCCGCGCAAGCCTCGGTACAATCCGACCGTGGTATCTGGTGTGGATTTTTAT
>JASHTA010000108.1 GCA_030040795.1 Gammaproteobacteria bacterium
GAACCGGTGGTCTCCCCCTCCTCGAACAGCCGCCGCGACATGGCCGATCCCCATAAGTCCTTTCTGAATGCGTCACGTTCACGCTTGCCGATTTACGTCCAGCGGGAGCTGGAAGCGTTTTGCGCAGCTTATGGCGACTGGATTGTCGAGGAGCTACGGACTAAACCGTTCGCCACTGCTGTTACGAGCGCCTCTACAAAGTGGTCGTTCTGAACCTCGTTGGCGTAGGCGGCGGGTACACACCCACACTGCCGCGCTGCTCGCAATGTAGCTCGCATCGAGCGCAATGTGCCGCTGTAGTTCGGTCGTCAGCCGTGCGGCTGGCCCGTCATTCGATAGGTCTTGGCCGGACTACGTCGGTCGGGTCAGGACGGTCGGCGCAGAACCGTTCGCTCGTATATCACGGCAGTGGTAGTGCCTGGATAAATCCGTGGACGTCCTTCAACACTTCGTCCTCGTTCGAGAGGAACACGTAGTGGTTCGCATGAGGTAAGCGCACGATATGCGCGCCTGGGGAGTCTCGCTCGACTACCGAGATTGCGGCTTCCACGTTTTCCTTGTCGCGGGCGTCGTCCGCCGCCACCTGTGCCGAAGTCCGACGGGGAGCATTGGGCGGTCTCGGATTCGTATGCGGATCGGCGAATATGGCGAGGATCGGAACCCTAACTGACGTGAACTCTTCAAAACCCAAAAGGGTCGCCTTCTCTGTCGGCGAAAGCAAAGGCGCGACGGCGGATGTCGGTCCACGCTCCGACTGCAGGGCACGTTTCACGGTCCGCAGATCTCTCCTGACTCGCGGCAGGTCAGTGGCCATTAGCTCATCGATCAGCGCGCTGGACAGCTGCCGATTGTCTGCAAGCAGCATCTGGTTTAGTTGAGTGAGCTTGCGCTGCAGGTCATTGATAGTTACTCTCACCGCGTCATTGTCATCCCGCCCCTTCCCGGTGGTGTCGTAGAACGCGTAAACATAGCCCGCATCGAGATAGACCAATCCGGCGACCTTTTCGGGATATCGGGAGCCCACGTAGCTCAACTCCTCGCCGGCCAAGGAGTGGCCGATGAGCACTGGCCGATCGATCCTGAGTACCTTCATCACGGCGACCACGTCCTCGCCGAGTCGATCCGCGGAGTAGCCCGTGGCCGGCGCGCTGGAGGCACCGAATCCCCGACGGGTGATGCCGTATACGTGGTACCAGGCGGCGAGCTTGGGCGCGAACTGGTCGAATACATGGGCATCGTTGCCCAGACCCGCCAGGAGAATGACTGGTCGTCCCGGGCCGCCCCAATCCAGCACTTCCAGCTTGACACCCTGCTCGACACTAACAAACTGGATCTTGTGAGGGCTCGTATCGAGCGGCCACGCTGTCTTCGCTGTCGCGCGCTCCAGGTTGAGCGGGAACGCGCGCCCTTGGGTCCATTCACCCTGGATGCGGTTGCCATCGGCGCTGATGGTGCCCGCATACTCTGCCCTTGAATTGACCGAAAGCCTCAACGACGAGCCATTCAATCGTACCCACGGGACAGGAATCGGCGCCGAGGACACATCGATGCTGTACACTGCGGCGTCCCACGCTCCGGCGCTCCCTTTATGGAGCTGCACGACGATGCGAAGCCGCCTGGACCCCACGTCCAGCGTCCCTTGCCAAGTGCCCGCGAGTTGCACGGGCGGACCGGCAGCCCTTGCGACCTGCGTTGTCGAGGTCAGAAGACCGGCCGAGGCAAGCAATACCGCTATCAGCACGCGCATGACGGATAACCCCCGGGCGAAGATGATTCTTATAGTAATGACGCTGCGGGGCGTGATTCTAGGACTGCGGGGCACCGGCGGCCGGAGTCGCTGTCGGCTGCCGCTCATCCTCGAACCACAACTTTCCGCAAAGCGGCCATCGCGCCCCAAACCATGGAAACGCTCTATCCTCATTGGCATCGGATGCCGCGTCTCGCGAGACTCTGTTATCGCAGCGTCACCATTCTCTTTTCCGTTCACTATTACGTCGCGCTCGTTTCTGCACAGTCCCCGTGAATAATGCGGTCAAGGATCGTCAACATCTTATAGGGCAGCGCGACTGTCCACGGATGTTTCAAGGCGATCGGATCGATCGCGGTTAATTGATAGAGACGCATGTTCCACAAAAGCAGGCGGGAAGATGGTTGATCGCTGCCTTCCACAACACTGGCAGTCAACCGCAATGGTCATTCCCCACGGGGTCACCGAAAAAATGACGCAGGCACCCGGGAAACCACCGCGGGAGAACCTCGGGTGTGACCGTTTGACTGTGCGCTGCAACACCTAGCCGATCTCGCTGAAATGTGTGGCATTCTCGTAGTCAGAGTCCTAAGCTCCGCTGGCGCGATCGGTATACCGGCGCGCACGTAGAACGCGTCAAACCAAGCGGGGCGGGAAACGGTCATGACTCCCGCGATCGTGAAGATCCGCACACACTCTATGGCCCGACCGGCGGCCACGGGTGTGGGCATCGGATTGCTTGCGCTGGTCAGCGCACTCGCGTTACTTCCCGCCGCCGCTTTCGCGACCGGCCTGACGCCCATGCCAGGCATGACATACGAGTCTTTGAAGGACCTACCAGATTTCAGCGGCTGGTGGAGTTCGCAGTTGAATGCGCCGCGCAGCGTCCCCCGCCCCGCGGCCCCCCCGCCGCCGCTGAAACCGGAAGTCGCGGCCCGCGCCAAGGAAATCCGACAGAAAATGGCCGCGGGAGTGGATCCTGCTGACCTGGTTGGAGAACGGCCGCTGAAATACTGCGGCCCGCCCGTTTTTGTCGGGTCCAACGGTGGCCTTGACGATTACTTCGAGATCCTGTTCACGCCGGGCCGCGTCACGATCGCCAGCGAGCTGGGGCTGGTCCGCCGCATCAAGCTGGATGACC
>JASHTA010000109.1 GCA_030040795.1 Gammaproteobacteria bacterium
ATCAAGAGCCGGGCGATGGCGATTGCAGTCGCGGCCCAGTGGATCGCCAACCTCTTCGTCTCCTGGTCGTTCAAGATTCTCATCGGCAACTCGACGCTCAATGCGCTGTTCAATCATGCCTTTCCGTACTGGATATACGGGGGCATGAGCTTTCTCGCCGCGGCCTTCGTCTGGATCTACGTGCCCGAGACCCGGCATCGCACACTCGAGGAGATTCAGGATCTGTGGACGCGCGGAGGCGCTGGTGCGACGGCCGCCGCCAAACCGTCCGCCGCGGGCTGACCGACGCACGGGATCGCTTGCATGAGGCACGACGGAGGCCCTCTGGTGCTGCAACACCAGGCCGCGCGGCTGGTCGTGGCTCCGTATCGGGGAGGAGCCGTCCGCGAGCTCACCTGGCGCGGCAGACCGATCTTGCGTCCGGCCGGACCCGGCGCATCGGAGGATCCGTTTGCAGCGGCCTGCTTTCCGATGGTGCCGTTCGTCAACCGCATCGCCCGCGGGCGATTCAGCTTCGCTGGGCGCAGCGTGCGGCTCCAGCCGAACTGGAGCGAGGATCCCCATCCCATCCACGGCCAGGGCTGGCGAGCTCGATGGCAGGTGCAGGCGGAAACGCAAACGAGCGCGACCCTGCGGTTCGAGGGCGGCGGGGACGAGTGGCCGTGGCGTTACGGCTGCGAGCAGCGTTTCCGGCTGCTCCCGGACGGGCTGTCGATCGAGCTCGCGATCGAGAACCTGAGCGATGCGCCGATGCCCGCGATGCTGGGTCTGCATCCCTACTTTCCGCAGGCCGCCGAGGCCCGTCTACAGGCGCAGCTGCCGAGCGTCTGGATGACCGATACCGCCGCGTTGCCCGTGGAGGAAGCGAAGACGCCCGCCGACTGGCGCTTCGAGCCTCGCCGGAGCGTGCAATCCGTGCCGCTCGATCACTGCTTCTGCGGCTGGGACGGCCAAGCGTCCATCGAATGGCCGGACCGGGCCATCAGCCTTCGGGCGACGCATTGTCCGTTCCTGCACGTGTATGCGCCGGCCGGGCGCAATTTCTTCTGCATCGAGCCTCAGACCGGAGCGGCGGGCGCGCTCGGGCGCAACGCCGCGGACGTGCCGGCGCTCGCCCCTGGGGACGGAACGGCAATCGAAGTGCACATGAAATTCCTGGCGCGCTGATGTACCTCGGGATCGATATCGGCACCTCCGGAGTGAAAGCCGTCGTGACCGGCGAAGGCGGGGCGCTCATTGCGCAAGCGTCGGCGCCTCTCGAGGTGAGCCGGCCTCGGCCCGGATACTCCGAGCAGGATCCCGACGCATGGTGGCAGGCAACGGTCCGCGCCGTCGCCGAACTGCCCGCGGGCGCGCGGGCCGCCGTTCGGGCGGCTGGTCTCAGCGGCCAGATGCACGGGGCGACTCTGCTCGACAGCGAGGACCGGCCGCTTCGCCCGGCGATCCTCTGGAACGACGGGCGCTCCGCACGCGAGTGTCTCGAGCTCGAGCGCCGCGAGCCCGACTCCCGCACGATCACGGGCAACATCATGATGCCCGGCTTCACGGCGCCGAAGCTGCTCTGGGTCTTGCATCACGAGCCCGATGTATTTCGGAGCACGGCCTGCGTGCTGCTGCCGAAGGACTACGTGCGGCTGAGGATGACGGGGGAGAAGGTGAGCGACCTGTCGGATGCCTCAGGCACCGGCTGGCTCGATGTGGGCGCTCGAGACTGGTCGGAGGCCCTGCTTGCGGCAACGGGGCTCACGCGGCGACACATGCCGCGGCTGGTGGAAGGCACCCGACCGTCGGGAACGCTCACGGTCCGCGCCGCCGAGCAACTCGAGCTTCCAAGAGTGCCGGTCGCAGGCGGTGCCGGAGATAATGCCGCGAGCGCCGTCGGGTTGGGGGTCGTCACACCCGGAGAGGCGTTTCTCTCACTCGGAACCTCCGGAGTCCTCTTCGTCGTCACCGATCGCTTCCGTCCCAATGCGGACGGTGCCGCGCACGCCTTTTGCCACTGCCTGCCAGGACGCTGGCACCAGATGTCGGTGATGCTGAGCGCCTCCAGCGCGCTCGACTGGGTGGCGCAGCTCACCGGGCAGACCGATCTCTCGCGCCTTGTCGAGGCCGCAAAGGCCCGAGGTCTCACCCGCGACTCGCCCTTCTTTCTGCCGTACCTGACCGGCGAGCGCACGCCACACAACGATCCCCATTGTCGGGGCGTATTCTTCGGCATCCGCCCGGACACGACTGCTGCCGATCTCGCGGGAGCGGCCCTCGAGGGTGTCGCGCTGGCGTTCGCCGATGGCCGGGACGTGCTGCTCGAGAAGGGCGGAACGATCGGCGAGATCAGCGTGACCGGCGGCGGCTCGCGCCTGCCGTACTGGGGCGAGCTGCTCGCCGCTGCGTTGGACCGTCCGCTCACGTACCGGCGGGCGAGCGAGGTCGGCGCCGCTCTCGGCGCGGCGCGGCTCGCCCGTCTCGCTCTGAGCGGTGAGCGAGTCGAGGAGGTCTGCGTCGCGCCGGTCATCGACCGCGTCGTGCCGCCCGACCCCGAATTGTCGTCCCTGCTCGCCATGAGGCGCCGCACGTTCGCCAGGCTCTACAGGGATTTGAAGGGCACGTTCCTGGAGTATTCATCATGACTTTGTTCTCGAGCGTCGAGCCGGTTCGCTTCGAGGGTCCGCAGACCCGCAACGAGCTCGCGTACCGCGTTTACGACAAGGACCGGATCGTTCTCGGCAAGCGCATGGAAGATTGGCTGCGGTTCGCCGTGTGCTACTGGCACTCCTTCAACTGGCCGGGGATGGATATCTTTGGCAGCGGCACGTTGCCGCGCCCGTGGCTCGGAATCCCGGTCACCCAGGCGATGGCGGAGCAGAAGCTCGAGGCGGCCTTCGATTTCCTCGCGCGGCTCGGAGCGCCCTACTTCACGTTTCACGACGTGGACGTGATGGCGACCGCCACGACACCGCGGGAGCATGCCGCGAATCTCCAGAGAATCGAGGAGCGGATCGCCGCGAAGATGGCCTCGAGCGGTGTGAAGCTTCTGTGGGGCACGGCCAACCTCTTCAGTCATCCGCGCTACGCGGGCGGCGCCGCGACCAGCCCGGACCCGCAGGTGTACGCCTGGGCAGCCACGCAGGTGCGGGGGTGCCTCGAGACGACTCACCGCCTCGGCGGCGAGAACTACGTGCTGTGGGGCGGCCGCGAGGGCTACGACTCGCTGCTCAACACGGATCTGCGCCGGGAGCTCGATCAATATGGCCGCTTCCTCTCGATGGTCGTCGAGCACAAGCATCGGATCGGCTTCAAGGGCACGATCCTCGTCGAGCCGAAGCCGTTCGAGCCGACCAAGCATCAATACGACCGGGACGTCGCCGCGGTGTTCGCCTTCTTGCAGCGCTACGGGCTTGCCCAGGAAGTGAAGGTGAATATCGAGGTCAACCACGCGACACTCGCGGGGCTCGACTTCGAGCACGAGGTTGCGGCGGCGCGCACCTACGGCATCTTCGGCTCGATCGACATCAACCGTGGCGACCCGCGCAACGGCTGGGACACGGACCAGTTCCCGAACAACGCGCAGGAGCTCGTGCCGACGCTCGTTCAGCTCGTTCAGGACGGCGGGTTCACCACCGGCGGGTTCAATTTCGACGCCAAGCTGCGCCGCCAGTCCGTGGAGCCCGCCGATCTGTATCTCGCGCACATCGGCGGCGTCGACACGCTCGCGCGTGCGCTGCTCGCGGCGGCGGACATCGTCACGGACGGTGCGCTCGAGCGCTTGCGGGCGGAGCGCTACCGAGGCTGGGACAGCGATCTCGGCCGGCAAATCTCAGCCGGCAAGCTGAGTCTCGCGAGCCTCTCCGACCTTGCGGTTGAAAAGGGCTTCGATCCGGCGCCTCGCTCGGGCCGCCAGGAGCTCGCCGAGAGCCTCATCGCGCGGCATTGCAAATATTGAGCGCCGGACACCTACCTTCGGGGCGCCCGTGCCGCAGCGAGAGCGGTGCGCGCCAGCCTCTCGATGCGCTTCCAATCGCGCTGCGCCAGAGCGCTCGCGGGAGTGATCCAGGAGCCGCCGACACACAGGACGCTGCGCACCTCGAGGTACGAGCGCAACGTGCGAGCCGTGATGCCACCGGTCGGACAGAATCGTGCCTCCGGGAAGGGTCCCGCCAGCGCCTCGAGGAACGCGGGGCCGCCCGCGGGTCCGGCGGGAAAGAACTTGAAGCACCGGTATCCGGCCTCGAAGCCGACCATCAGTTCCGAGGCGCTCGCAATGGCGGGCAAGTAGGGGATCGATTCCCGGCGTGCGGCGTCGAGCAGCGACGGCGTGGCACCTGGTGAGACGGCGAATGCCGCTCCCGCGGCGACCGCTGCGCGCAGATCCTTGACCGTGCGGACCGTGCCCGCTCCGACGCGGATCTCGGGAACGCGACGCGCGAGCGCCTCGATCGCGCGCAGCGCCGCGGGGGTGCGCAGCGCCACTTCCATGATGCGTACCCCTGCACGCACCAGGGCGCGCGCGACTTCCTCGGCCACACTCGCATCCTCGAGAGTCACCAGGGGCATCACCGGCCCGATGCGCAGCAGATCCTCGATGTTCAGCACAGGCTCCCACGAGCGCAGATGACGTTCACCGGCATGATAACCTGAGGGCGCGGCGTCCCGAACCGGAGGCAGCACGCACACCATGCACGTCGAAGGCGCCCGCTGGCGAATCTGCGCGCTCCTGTTCGCGGCGACGACGCTCAACTACATCGATCGCCAGGTGCTCGCGGTGCTTGCGCCGCAGCTCGAGCGAGTCTTCGGCTGGACGGAAATCGATTACGGCCACATCGTCGCCTCGTTCCAGGCGGCCTACGCCGTCGGCCTGCTCGTATCCGGTCCGCTGATCGATCGGCTGGGCACGCGTCTCGCCTATGCGCTGGCCATCTCCTGGTGGAGCCTCTCCGCGATGAGTCACGCCCTCGCCAGGACGGTGCTCGGCTTCGCCGTGGCGCGGTTCTCTCTCGGTCTCGGCGAAGCCGGCAACTTTCCTACCGCCGTGAAGGCGGTGGCCGAGTGGTTCCCGAGCCACGAGCGCTCGCTCGCGACGGGCATATTCAACGCCGGCTCGAACGTTGGCGCCATTCTCGCGCCGCTCGCGGCACCCGTCGTCGCTGCATTCTGGGGACTGCGCGCGGCATTTTTGTTCACCGGTGTGCTGAGTGCTCTGTGGGTGGTGGCTTGGACCATCACGACCCGCCAGCGGGCTCGCGGACGAGAAGCCGGTTCGGGTGCTGGTTCGGGCGCTGGTTCGGGCGCCAGCCCCGGCGCCGGTTCGGTTGGCGGATCGGTCGCCGGTTCGGGCGAGCGCGGACGCCTCGCGCGACTGCTCCGGCATCGCCAAACCTGGGCCTTCGTCGCCGGCAAGCTCCTCACGGATCCGGTGTGGTGGTTTCTGCTCTTCTGGCTGCCGAAGTTCCTGAGCGCGCGCTACGGTTTGAGCCTGCTCGCGCTCGGACCGCCCCTCATCGCCATCTACCTGCTCGCCGATACCGGCAGCGTTGGCGGCGGGTGGCTCGCCGGCTATCTCGCGCGGCGCGGCGCGAGCGTCAATCGGGCGCGCAAGCTCACGATGCTTGTCTGCGCGCTGGCCGTCGTGCCGATCGGGCTCGCTTCGGCGGCAGGCCATTTGTGGACTGCAGTCGCGCTGATCGGGCTTGCGGCCGCGGGACATCAAGGCTGGTCGGCGAACCTGTATACGCTGGCATCCGACGTGACACCGGGTCCGGATGTAGCCTCCGTCGTCGGACTGGGTGGCTTCGCAGGCGCGGTGAGCGGCGCGCTGGTCTCGACGGGCATCGGCTGGTTGCTCGAGACGACAGGCAGCTACGTGGCCGTATTCACCGCGGCGAGCGCCGCGTATTTGGTTGCGCTCGCGGCGATTCAAGCGCTCGCGCCGCATCTGGAGCCGGCGCGGGCGAGCGCTTGAGTGCCGTGAGTGCCGTGAGTGCCGCGAATGCCGTAAGCGCCCCGCAGCCGCTACAACCTGTACGCGGTTTTGGGCAGGTGGTAAGCCAGATCGCAGGCGACCTGCAGCGCCTCATCCTCCGGAAGGCGGTGCTCGGCGACGAGCCGGGCAAGGAACGCGCAGTCGACACGCCTCGCGACATCGTGACGCGCGGGAATGGACAGGAAGGCTCGCGTGTCGTCGTTGAACCCGACCGTGTTGTAGAAGCCGGCAGTCTCGGTCGTCTGCTCGCGAAAGCGCCTGAGTCCCTCCGGACTGTCGTGAAACCACCAGGCCGGCCCGAGCTTGAGCGCCGGGTAGTGGCCGGCGAGCGGCGCGAGCTCGCGGCTGTAGCTCGACTCGTCGAGCGTAAAGACGATGATCGCGAGCTTAGGCTCGTTGCCGAACCGATTGAGAAGCGGCCGCAGTGCGCCGACGAAGTCCGTCGCCCGCGGGATGTCGGCGCCGACGTTCGTCCCGAATCGCACGTGGAGCAGCGCATTGTGATTGCGCCACGAGCCGGGATGGATCTGCAGGACGAGGCCGTCATCGAGGCTCAGCCGCGCCATCTCGGTGAGCATCTGGCCGCGGAAGGTCTCGGCAAGGACCGGCTCCACGGTCCTGCCTCGTGCCTCGCTCAGGACACGCTGGAAGAGCGCCTCGGCCTCGCGCGGACCCAGATTCGCGGTGTGAGCGCTCGGGTGCCCGTGGTCCGTCGAGGTGGCGCCGAACCGTGCGAAATGGGCGCGGCGCTTGCGATGCGCGGCGAGATAGCCGTTCCACGAGAACACATCCTCGCCGGTGAGCTCGGCGAACCTTGCGAGATGATGGAGAAAACCGGGAGCCTCCGGATCCACCACATCATCCGGCCGGTACGTGGTGATGATCCGCCCCGGCCAGCCGCTCGCGCGAATCGCCGCATGATGGCGCAGATCGT
The DNA here is from genome assembly GCA_030040795.1 of Gammaproteobacteria bacterium. Lineage (GTDB taxonomy): Bacteria > Pseudomonadota > Gammaproteobacteria > Steroidobacterales > Steroidobacteraceae > JASHUC01. Next base: position 6,912 of record JASHTA010000109.1, read on the forward strand.
CGAGCGGCGATTCGGTCGTGGCCAGTACCTCGATATTGAAGCGCTCGAACAGCGCGCGCGGACGAAAGCCGGGCTCGGCGAGCCGCTCGCAGATGCGGTCGAACGCGCGGTCCGCGCTCGCCTCCTCGAGGGGAGCCTCGACGCCAAAGACCTCGCCGAGCACCCAGTCGAGCCACAGGCGCGTCGGGGTACCTCGAAAAAGGCCATAGTGGCGGGCGAACAGCCTCCAGACCGCGCGGGGATCCGGTGGCGGCGTGCTCGCAGGATTGCGCGATGCGATGCCCAAGTCCTCGAGCCGCACGCCCTGGCTGTAGAGCATGCGAAAGACGTAGTGGTCGGGCGTGATGAGGAGCGATGACGGATCGGAGAAGGGCGCGTTCTCTGCGAACCAGCGCGGATCGGTGTGCCCGTGCGGGCTTATGATCGGCAGCTCGCGGACGTTCTCGTAGAGGCGCCGCGCGACGGCTCGGGTGACGGGCTCGGCCGGAAATAATCTATCGGGATGCAAGGCGGCAATGGGGTGAGGCATGAGTGAAACTCCGATCGAGCCTCGGGGCTCCGCGCGCGAGCGCGAGATCGTCGCAGCGCGAGTCATCGTCACGTGCCCGGGGCGCAACTTCGTGACGTTGAAGATCGAGACGCGCTCGGGCGCGTACGGCCTCGGAGACGCGACGCTCAATGGGCGCGAGCTCGCCGTCGCCGCCTATCTCGAGCAGCACGTCGTGCCGAATCTCATCGGCCGCGATGCGGGCCGGATCGAGGACACCTGGCAGTTCCTCTACCGGGGCGCGTACTGGCGGAGAGGACCGGTCACGATGACAGCCATCGCGGCCGTCGATGTGGCGCTGTGGGACATACTGGGCAAGCTCGCCGGCCTGCCGCTCTATCGGCTGCTCGGCGGGCGCTCGCGCGAAGGTGTGCTGGCCTATGGTCACGCGAGCGGCCGCGACATCGAGGAGGCAAGCGCGGATACCGGCCGCTATATCGAGGCGGGCTACCGGGCCGTGCGCGTCCAGTGCGGTATTCCGGGCCTGAAGAAGCCCTACGGCGTTCCGAGCTCGGGCTCGGCGCCCGGAACGAAGCCCGGTGCGGATGCCGCCACGCGTACAGGCGCGGGGAGCGGCTACGAGCCGGCGGAGAGCGCGCTGCCGGCCGAGACGTTCTGGTCGGCGGCCCCGTACCTCGAGATCGTTCCCAGGCTGTTCGAGCGCCTGCGCGCAGACCACGGGAGTGAGATCGAGCTGCTGCACGACGCACATCATCGGCTCACGCCGGTCGAGGCGGCCCGCCTCGCCCGCGATTTGGAGCCCTATCGGCTGTTCTGGCTGGAAGATGCAACGCCCGCGGAGGATCAACAGGCCTTCGAGCTCATCCGCCAGCACTCGGTGACCCCGCTTGCGGTGGGAGAAGTGTTCAACTCGATGTGGGACTGCAAGCATCTGATCGAGGCTCGGCTCATCGACTACATTCGAACGGCCATCGTGCACGCCGGCGGAATCACACATGTGCGCCGGCTGGCGGACTTCGCCGCCTTGCATCAGGTCCGCACCGGCTTTCACGGCGCCACCGATCTGTCACCGGTCTGCATGGGAGCGGCGCTGCACTTCGACACGTGGGTGCCGAATTTCGGCATCCAGGAGTATATGCCACACACCGAGCAGACATTGGAGGTCTTCCCCCGCGACTACAGGTTCCACGATGGGCAATTGCACTGCGGCGAGCGCCCGGGCCACGGCGTCGACATCGACGAGCGCGCCGCGGCGCGCTTTCCCTACTCGCCGAAGCAGCTGCCGATCGCTCGCTTGCCCGACGGATCGATGTGGGACTGGTGAGCGGGCACCTGCGAGGCATGGTCAGGGAATAACGGGATTCGGCGGTGAGCAGGCCGGAGCCTTGCTCGGATACCCTGGACTGAACGGGAAGCAAACAGCCTCGTACTGCGCGAGAGTGTGCGCAGGGGGTGCAACGCCGGCCGGCAAGGGACGCTTGGAGAACGTCTGAAAATACGTGATGCTCGCGTCGCGCCACCACTGCGCTTCCCGCTGCTGGATGGCCAGGAAGGCCGTGACCTCGTCGAACCGCTCGGCATCGACGTACCCCGCGAGCCCGCTCCAGGTCTTGCGCATTGCGCGCACGGCATCGACGCCGTGCGTGTAGTGGAGCACCAGCTCGTCCCACAGCGTGCGTCCGGATGAGAGTCGATAATCCCAGGGGACATGGTGGAACCAGAGCAGGTACTTCTCCGGCACAGTTTTCAAATTGGAGAACTGCAAGGCGACAGGCGGAGCGTATTGCGCAACGGCGTTGCTGCCGCTCGCCGTGCGGTCGAATCCGATCCCGACGGAATCGGCGCGATTGTAGTAGACGGGGTTCCAGTCCGGCTCTCGGTTGTCGGCCACCCAGGGGCCGGGGCCATAGTGCGTACCGGTCGCCATCTGATGGGCGAGACCGAGCGGGGTCATGTAATCGACCACCGCCTCTCGCGATCCCATCATCATCGCGACGACCGGCGCGACGAATGCCGGATCGTTGGAGAAGGTCATGCGCACCCATTCCTCGGCGATCTCCTTGGCACTCAGCATCGGATCCCAGGCGAGGCGGCCGAAGACGTACCAGTTCGCCTGATCGAATGGCGATCCGGTCCAGTTGCGGTCGGCGCCGATATTGGCGACGCCCGCCATTCCGGTGATTCGACAGCCGAAGAGCGAGCCGTCGATCACGCGCGCAACGGTCGAGCCCCTGCCCTTCGCATACGTGTCGGAGCGCAGCACTTCCTCATAGAGCGGCCCGAGATA
>JASHTA010000110.1 GCA_030040795.1 Gammaproteobacteria bacterium
TAGGTGCCGGTCTGATCCCAGGTGATCATCACGTCGAGCAGCTCGCTGTCGATCGAGAGATATCTCACCTCATCGACGGTGCGGGCGCTCAGGCGGCGTGGCAACTGCGGGGAGAGCGGATCGCGAGCCTCGGGCGTGCCGCCCCGGATCATGCCCACCGTGCGATCTCCCTCGCGCAGCTCGATCATGCCGGCGACCAGCCATACGGTGCGTTTGTCCGTATCTCCCTCTCGAAAGAGGAAGCGTCCGGCGCTCATCGTGCGAATGCTGACCTTCTTGGCGAGCGCCGCAAGATTCTCCCTCTTCAGGCCGTCGAGGGGCGTGAAGGTCTTGAGTACCTGGACACTGGCTTCTCGTTCATCGGCCATTTAGCTTGAGAGTTCAATGAGTTGTTTGCACGGCGCGATGCATGATGTTAACACAGCGATTTTCGCGCTCTGGAACGCCGTTCACGCTTTTCCGCCCGCTTGGAGCTCCGCCCAACCCCCGTCGGGGGCGAAACGAGAACCGTATCGCTCCGCGAGCTCCCGCAGCCGGCGCACCACGGCCGCGATGCCGCGGCTGCGGGCATAGGCGAGCGGGCCGCCGCGAAACGGCGCAAAGCCGGTGCCGAATATCACCGCCGCATCGAGCAGATCGGGGTCGGACACCACGCCATCGCGCAGGCAGGCGACCGACTCGTTGACGAGCGCGAGGATCAGCCGATCCTGCAGATCGGCGGGGGCGGGCCCGGCCTCGGGCTTGACGGGTTTGCCGTCGTGCCAGCGGTAGAAGCCTTCGCCGCTCTTGCGTCCGAGCTTCTTCGCCGCAACGAGCTGCTTCAGCCGGCTCAGGTCCGGCAGGGGACGGCCGAGCTCGGTCGCGATGATCTCGCCCACGTCGTTCGCCACATCGAGCCCGACCACGTCCGCGAGCTCGATCGGCCCCATCGGCATCCCGAACCGCACCGCGGCCTCGTCGATCGCGGCAAGGGCCACGCCCTCCTCGGCGGCGAGCATGGCCTCGTTGAGATAGGGAATCAGCACGCGGTTGACGACGAACCCCGGAGCGCTGCGGCACGGCACGGGCAGCTTGTCGAGCTTGCGTGCAAAGGCGAGCGCCGCCTGCACGATGGCCTGGTCGGCCTGCGCGGAGCGGACGACCTCGACCAGCGGCATCTGCGCGACCGGGTTGAAGAAGTGCAGTCCGACCAGCCGCTCGGGCCTCGCGAGCTTTGCGGCGAGCGGTTCGAGCATGAGGCTCGAGGTGTTCGTCGCGAGCAGCGCATCCGGCTTCATGCGCGGCTCGAGCGCGGCATAGAGCTCGCGCTTGGCATTGAGGCTCTCGAAGATGGCCTCGATGACCACGTCCGCCTCCGGGACGCCGTCTCCGGGCACGTCGGCGCGCAGGCGGGCTTGCGCCGCGGCGATCTTCTGCGGGTCGCGCAGCCGCTTCTCGAACAGCTGCCCGGCGCGCTCGAGCGCCGGCGCGACGAATTCCGCCGCGCGATCCTGCAGAGTGACCGTGAAGCCGCGGAAGGCGCACCAGGCCGCGATGTCCCCGCCCATCACGCCCGCGCCGATCACGTGCACATGCTTGACGGCCGCAGCGGCCGATGCGCCGCCGTGCGGGTCGCCGGGGGCCCGCGTTCCGCCGAGCGATTTCAACCGGTCCTGGAGCAGGAAGACGCGCACCAGGTTGCGAGCCGTCTCGGTGCCGAAGAGCGCCGCGATCGAGCGGGCCTCGGCGACATACGCCGCCGGGCCGCGCGCTCCGTATCTCGCCCAGAGGTCCACCAGCGCGTAGGGCGCCGGGTAGTGCTCCCGGGGTGCCTTCGCGGCGACCTGCTTGAGGAGCATCGACTTCACGACGGGCCGCACGGGCGCAAGGCCTAGCACGCGCTCCATGAGGGGCGCCGAGCGGCGCCCCGGGGGATTGAGCACGCATGCGCGCGCCGCAGCCTGAAGCTCCCCGGCCGCGACGAGGCGATCGACGAGTCCGATGCGCAGGGCGCGCTCGGCCCGCACGGGCCGGCCAGAGAGCATCATCTCCATCGCCGGGCGGACTCCGAGAAGCCGCACGGACCTCACCGTTCCGCCGAATCCCGGGTGAATGCCGAGCTGGATCTCCGGCAAACCGAGCGCGAGGCGCTCATCGCCCACCGCGATCCTGTACCGGCACGCGAGCGCGAGCTCGAGGCCGCCTCCGAGCGCGAAGCCGTGGATCGCGGCGACCGTGGGACAGCGCAACGCCTCGATGTGATCGAGCACGAGCTGGCCGGCACGGGCGAGCGCGAAGCCTTCTTCTGCGCTCTTGAGCGTCGTGAACTCCTTCACGTCGGCGCCCGCGATGAACCCGCTCGGCTTGCCCGACTGCACGATGACGCCGCGCGGAGGGTCGGCCGCAAGGGGCTCGAGAAGCCGATCGAGCTCTTGCAGCACTTCGCGCGCCAGCACGTTCGCGGAGATGGCGGGCGTGTCGAGCGTCAGCCAGACGATCGCGTCGGCGTCACGTTCCATCTTCCAGGCAGAACTCGGCATGGCGGCACCGCTTTCGGGCGTGGCAGAACTGGAGGGCATCACGCGGCCGTATTGCGCTTCAGCGCATCGGGGACGACCTCGAAATCGCAGACGAGCGGGCGGTGGTCCGAGAACCGCACGTCCGGGACCCGGAACTGCGTCACCTCGATACCGGCGCTCACGAGGATGAAATCGAGCTCGATCCGCGGCACGCGCGCAGGAAACGACGGTAAGCCGGAGGCATTCGCGCTCGTGAGCCCGGTCGCGCGCATGAAGAGGTAAATCTCGTGCGTGCCCCAGAAGGTATTGAAGTCTCCCGCGACGATCACGGGCTTGGCCGATTTCATGATGAGGTCGTGCAGCGAGCGCAGCTGGGACTGGCGCTGCCGGTACTTGAGCGAGAGATGCACCAGGAACACGCATACGTGCTCGAGCTCGAGCTCGATGATGAGCCGCTTGATTCCGGTGTCGAAGTAGTGAAAACGCGCGCCCGAGACGTGAGGCGCCGAAAGAAAGGCGTTCGCCTGCTTGCGCACGATCGGCACGAACTGGTTGATGGAGCTCGCGCCGTACTTGCACTCGTACGCCGAGTAGTGCCCGAGCTCCTGTGCAATGTAGTCCACCTGGTTGACCATGCCCGTGCGGATGGAGCCGGTGTCGACCTCGATCAGGCCCGCGATATCGGGGTGCTCGGCGCGCAGGAAATCCGTGATGCCGAGGAGGATGCGCCGGTTGCTGCGCAAGTAGCCGGCTCCCGGGACGGGGAGATGGAATGCGGGGCCGGTGCCTGTAGCGTATCGAATGTTGTAAACGACTATACGCAATGCGGACGGTCCCGGACTCATTCGGACCTTGCATTCTACTCGATGCAGCGCAGCGAGACGGTTTTGCCGGGCGCGCCGAGGTGTGCGAGACTCGCGCGGCCCGTAAAGCGCATCGCAGCTTTGCAGCACCCGAGATCCGCAATGTCGCAAGCGAATCCGATCCGACTGTTTGTCACGCACCTGTGGGAGGCGGGCGACGATTACCTGCGGGTGTACGAGTACCTCGAGAGCGCGCGCAATTTCTATTACCGCAGCTCCAGCACGCCGGATCAGCGCCCGGTCGGCGACAAGGAAGTGCTGAAAGAGAACCTGCGACGGCAGATCTCGCCGGCCGAGGCCGTCATCGCCCTGTCGAGCCTGTTCGACCGCGATCAGGATTTGCTCACGTTCCAGCTGCTATACGCGCAGGCTTGCCAGAAGCCCGTCATCCTGCTCAAACGCTTCGGCGAGTCCCGGCCCGTGCCGAAGACACTGACCGATCTGGCGAACGAAGTGGTCGAGTGGGACGAGCGAGCGCTGGTCGACGCGGTGCGTCGCCAAGCGCGTCACGAAGACACAACGCGCTGGGACGTGATCGACTTCAAGCTCGATTGAGCGCTCCGATGGGCCGCCGCCGCTCGCCGAACGTGCGCTCGCCGTCCGGACGACGAATGCGCGTGCGAAGGCCTCACGCCTCGGCGAGGTAGAGCGGAACGACTTGGGCCGGCCCCGCGTGACGCGCAGCAGGCGTTCCGCGGGGAAGGGCCGAGAATATTTGGACGACCGAGCAGGCGAGACGATCCGCCTCGTCGTTGGACATCTTGCGCACCGTCGCTCGCACGGCATCCTCGCCGCGCAGCATCGGGCGCTCGCGCGTGAAGCACAAGCTGACAGCCCGGAAGTTCTCGCGAATCTCCCTCGGCAGCTCCTCTTCACAGATGTCGCAGAGATGGTTTCGGTACGCCTCGAGCAGTCGATCCTTGATGGGGCCCGAGCGCGCGAGCGAGAGCGTCGCGCCTTGAAACTTCTCCCACGCCGTGTTCATACGGACCTCGGTCGACGTGGGTGTGCAGCGCGCCCCCACGCCGTGTTGTTGTTCTGCACACGTCCTGTGCGGTCAGCCTTCTACGGGCGAAATATACCGCAGTCTCTAGCAAAAACAACGCTGGCCGAATGCAAAATCGCTGGAGCGGGGGCATGACAGGGGCGGCCCATCACAGGCCAATGGCGATTGGGCCACAGTCGATCGGCGGCGCCGAGATACGTATATAATCAACCTGAATTTAATATCTTAATATATTAATTATAAATAAATTATTACTCCTTCCGCTCGCGAATCCACCTCTGTCGTCCTGCTTCCCGGAATTCCCCGCGAGTGGCTCCGGGCAACGTCGACTTTGTCTGTGACGCCGCCGTCAGAAACGGAGTCCGCGTCGCCATCGCCCCCCGTCTGGCGTATCATTCTGACATCGTGATCATGAGGCCAGACTCACCGTGGACCTATTCTCGCCGCGTCACCTGCTGATCGTGCTGCTGATCGTGCTAGTCGTCTTCGGCACCAAGAAGCTGAAGACGATCGGCTCGGATCTCGGCTCGGCGGTGCGCGGATTCAAGGACTCGATGCGCGACGCCGAGCAAGACACCTCCTCAGAGCAGTCTTCGACGCCGAAGGACGCCAAGCAGATCGCGAGCTCCGAGAAGCCGGCGGAAAAAGTGGCCGAAAAGGCCGCTCCCGAAAAGGACAAGGTCACTCACGACTGAGCTGCGGTCGCCGCGAACCATCGCGGCCGCCGTGCAGCTCCCTGCAAGCGCCGACCGCCGCTGTTGCCAGCGGCAGGTACTCGGCGCTTCACACCATCCAGCTCAAGGCCAAGGCCAGCTCAAGGCCAAGGTTGCGGAACGTCGGCAGCCGGATATAGTTCGGCACCTTCCAGGGACCTTTCGGGGCTGAGTACTCGCAGTCAGGGCAGCCCAAAACCGACATCAGGGACCTGCTGCGTGGCTGAAGACCCCGACGGCCTCATGTACTTCACGCACGAGATCAATGGCCGCCTCTACGCCGGTTGGTACCGTCGTCGGCCAGGTGAGCGCGTAGAGGTGTTCACGCGCACGAAGGTGCGGACCGAATTCCTGGGAGAGCTGTCGATCGAGGAGCAGGCTCGGCAGATTCTGGCGGAACTCGTCGCACAGGATGACTTCTCGGTCGTTCGGGACGACGCTGGAGACGGCCGTGGCCATACCTCCACGCGGCGAAAGAAGTAAACGCCACCTGCGCGAGGCCCGCTGCCCTTACGAACGCCCCGAGGCGGCAACCAACTCCTGAGTGAGCGCCTCCGGCATGTCGAGCATCACCTCGTGTCCGCAGGCCATCGTCACGGTCCGCCAGCCCTTGGCCTTCGCGCGCTCGTACGCCCGGGGAAACGGCGTATCGTCCCACGCGGTCGCGAAGATGTAAGTGATGCTCTTGACCTTGCGAAGGCCTCCGCTCAACTGTAGCGGCTCCTCGAAGCAGGCGAGGGGGTGCGGCGTGCACTGGCGATCCACCCAGTCGCAATCTCCGGCATTCACCTTGAACACCGCGGCGGGGATGTGCGGAGACTTCCAGCCTTCTCCGAACTTGCGTGTCGTCTCGATGAGCATGTTCCGCTGCGACGCGTGCACGTTTTGAAGAACGCTCTCGCCGCTCTCCAGCACGAACGCGTCGAGATACACGAGCGACCGGATGCGATCGGGGATGCGGTCCGCCACTCCGGTGACGACCGCGCCGCCATACGAGTGGCCGCACAAGGTCACATCCGAGAGCTCCTCCCAGCGGATGAGGTTCACTACGTCATCGATGTGCGTGCTCAGATTGACGCTGCGGCTGAGAAGGTGGGACCGCTCCGCGAGGCCCGTGAGCGTCGGTGTGAAGACCTCGTGACCCTGAGCCTGCAGCTGGCGGCGCACGCGCTTCCAGCACCAGCTGCCGTGCCATGCGCCGTGGACCAAGACGAAAGTAGACATGAATGGCCTCTTTGAACCGGCTGCGTTCGCAGCTTTCTTGAGTTTCGGGGAAATTACCGGCGGAGGGCGCCGTCTGCAACGGCTTTCTTGGATTCGGCGGATGCGGCGCGGTTGAGGGCAAGCTCTTCCCGCATCGTTTGCACATCGGGCAAGCCGCGAGCCGGCCAGCGGATCATCCGGATTCCGGCCGACGAGCAGGCTCTGTTCTTCTTCTCATCCCGCTGCCTTTGTTTGGCTCGCCCATGCGTTCGGTCGTCGATCTCGACTACGGCGATCACCGATGAGTCCGCCTCGCAGATGACGAAGTCCGCCGACAGCTGGGCGATCCGGTTGTGCCACTCCCTCTTCAGCCCTTTCCTCGCCTCGATGAACCTGCACAATTGCACCTGCGCGAAGATGAGCCTGTCCGGCAGCGCCGCTCGCAGTCTGCGGTAGGCCTCTTGCTCTGCAGGACTCATCAACAGCTTGGCGCTGTACGGGCGTCGCTCCTTGAGTACTTGTGCGAGCCCCGCGATCCCGGTCGCCAGCGCGATCAGTATCAGCGCTCCGAGCGCTTCGATTCCGTGGCTCATGGCGCTGCTGGTCGGGCACGCCGGCTCGGGCAGCCCGTGGCCGGCCTCACCTGAGTTGCTGCGTTCGTTTCGGTCGCGGCTCGCGCCGCAAAGGTAACCGCACGACTATACTCGCCGGGCGGTGAGCATTTGGAAAGGCGCACGATGATCACGGGCCGGTGTCTCTGCGGATTCGTCACCTATACCTACGACGGTGTCATCGGCCTTGCGGGCTATTGCCACTGCCAGGACTGCCGCAGGCGCAGCGGAAGCGCCTTCGGCATCAGCGTCAAGCTCGACAAGGAGGGCTTTCAAATTGCCCACGGGCGGCTCAAAGGCTACACCAAGCAAGGCGACAGCGGCACCGAGCTGACGCGGCACTTCTGTCCCGAGTGCGGCTCGCCGATCTTCACCTCTTCGCCGCGGCATCCGCTTCACCTCTACGTGCAAGCCGGCACGCTCGACGACCCGGGCATCGTGCGTCCGATTCACCAAGCCTGGAAGAGCTCCGCCGTCGCGTGGAGCACGATCGATCCTCAGCTCGCGACCTTCACAAAGGGCCGAGTGTAGCGACGCTCCGACCGCGCCGACAACGCCGCAGCCCCGGCAGAGAATTGCCGTTCGAGACTCCGCCGGTGCTACGACGTGTCACTGCTTCACGCCGACGTCCCGATCACCCTCAAAGCGGCTCGACCGCGAAATGGGCGTCGAGCGCATCCAACAGTGGCCGAAACTCAGCGCCACGTAACAGGGCTCTGCGGGGAAACAGTAGCGCTGCCCGGCGAGAAGCATCTCTAGCTCAATTGTCCGCATAGTGTACGGCAAGGGGTCGTGCGGTCCATCCAGAATTCATGGGAAAATAGGCGGATTACCTGATCACATGGGGCTACTGGTAGACCCCGAACCGGGAGACCGCCATGCCCGAGAATGTCGAAAGCCTCGTCCTTGAGCCCCTGAAGAAGATTCAGGCCGAGCAGAGCGCGGCGCGCGAGCGCGACCGTGAAGTCATCTCCCGGATGAGCGGAATCGAAACCGCAATCGCCAGCCTCAAGCGTGGCGTCGCAGAGATGTACGCCGTTCAGGTCAGCATCACAGCGAGGCTCGACCGCATGTCGGAGCGAATCGAGCGTATCGAGAAGCGCCTGGAATTAAGCTCAAGCTGAGTAGAGAACAACCCGACCCGACGACGTCCTTGTCACCGAGACCGAGAGGGAGCACAACACGATGTCCTACAGGCTGACCCAGTGCCGCAGGAGCAGGAGGCAGCGGGAGATACCCCTACGGCAGAGCCAGCACGATACTTCGCATAATGTATAGCAAGCGATCAGGGCTGCGGACCAGAATTCTTCCACAAAATCAATAGCTTTCACTGCTGTCAACGGCGACTGTGGTAAACTCCGAAGCGGAGAAACCGACATGATCGAGAACGTCGAAAACTTGGTCCTCGAGATCCTTCGCGGCCTGCGAGCGGATGTAACGGACCTGCGCAGTGAAGTACGCGAGGGGTTCCACGAGACCCGTTCGCGGCTGTCAGCGCTCGAACGCGCAGTCAGCAGCCAAAACCTCGAAGTCGTGGACATGCACGCGCGCTACGACACCCTCATCAAGCGGATCGAGCGTATCGAGAAGCGCCTGGAGCTAAGCTCCACGTAACTAAGATATCTGCCTCTGTATCGGATAGGTACAGAGTCGTGAGCGCCCGCACGAGGCAGCCCGCCGGGATCGTTGTTACCTGTTCGACAAGCCCAGGGGAAACTCGCGCAACCCCGCGCGGCAAAAGAAAAATGTAGCCGGCGACGGCGCGCAGGATTGCCGAGGCGCCCTCCGGTCGCTTGCGCAAAGCTGCGCGCCGCAGCGAGCGTCCCTGCTCAAAGAGCCGGCCATCCCTGGCCGGCCAAGCATCCACCGCAGCCCGTGCTCTGGGGCTGCAAGAGCCTCGCACGGGCACCCTCCCGTGGATGTCATCCCTGAGCATTGCGCGAGCCATCCCTGGCTCGCGCGGAGACGTCCACCACGACGAGAACGGCATCGAGGCAGTACCCGAGGGGTAGCGGGGTAGGGGACGCGCGGCTTATAGCGCTTCTAATGCGGCCGGATACTTTTGACTTGTCAACACTCAGCCGGACAGCAGTCGATAGAACTCGGCTCGAACGGCCTCACCACGATCAGCCGCGAGCCCGCGCGCGAACTGGACGATGAAGAAATACGCCCGCAGCTGAGCCTGCGTAGTCTCGTTCCCGTCTGGGTCCACCAGACCATCGGGCTTGATCCGCCAGCTCTTCCACTCAGGCCCAAGAACGCGATTCTCCCGGTGAAGCAGGAAGAGCCTCATCACGGCCTTCGATGGCCTGACCTTGCCAGCTTTGTAACCTGCGGCAGTACGGAGCGAGACCCCGCACCACTGAGCGATAAGGTGATCGGGATAGCCGTAGAAAACGCTGAGAATTGAAGGCGACGAAGATTCAGCAGGACGCGGCACACGGACGGGACGCTTCCACTCGATCGAACTCACGGACAACGGGCCTCGAGCGCCAAAACGCTCTCGCACCAAGCCCATGAATCGACTCGCGCCCCGGTATACGCGGAAGAACTCCGGGGACCCGCGATCCTGCTCAGTGTCGCAGCGCCATCCCTGGACACCGCCGACTGCTGAAACACTACCGCTGACGCTCCGGAGCGTCAACGAACGAATTCGCCGGCAAGTATCTCGAAGGCCGTCCGGCCGAGAGATCCAGCAAGCGCTGACACCAGAGCCATAGCGAGAGACGCACAGCATGCTCCGAGAACAACTCGGCACAGCGACGTCCTTGTCACTGATACCGAGAGGGAGCGCAACACGATGTCCTACGTGCTGACCCGATGCCGTACCGATAGGCAGGAGAGATACCGCTACGACGGAGTCAGCATACTAGTTCGCATAATGTATATTATGGAAAATTAAAGCGAGCGCATGCAGCGAAGGGGGTTCGTGCTGTCGGCACACCGGAGTTCTGGACACTCTCCCCGGAATTCCGGTTGGGCTCATACACGCTCATCTCGAGACGCCTGCACACACGTGGCTTTGCCCACTCAAGCGCTGGGGCGGCTCGGCTGCCTGCGAGCGGCGGGTGTGGAGAACCACCGCCCGGCTGAGACACTCGGCAAAGCGACGCGCATCCGGCGGCGCCAGACTGGCCCCGAGCTGGCTGCACCCGCGGACTCACCGCCGAGGCGAACGCCGATTGCAAGCGAGGTCTCCTCGATGGCGCACAAGCCTCCTCCTCTTTGACCGAACCCGCGATAGCGGGCGCTTTCACATGCCCCCGGGGGCGGCGTTCGGCTGCTCGCGTATCGAGGAACGATAGGAGTCCGATCCATGTCGATCGATAGACGACGCTTCGTGAACGCCGCTCTGACCGCCGCGACCGGCGCGCTCGTGCCGGTTCGTTATCTGTCGGCACAACCGGCCGGCAACGGCGCGATTCCGGGGGAGATCGCCGCGCGCAGCGGCTCGGGCCGCTCGGTCACCCTCACCGCCTCGGCTGTGAAGGACTTCCGCGCCAGTCTGCGAGGGGAGCTCCTGTGGGCCGGCGAGAGCGGCTACGACTCGGCGCGTCAGCTCTGGAACGGCTCGTTCGATCGCCATCCGGCGCTCATCGCCCGCTGTGCCGGCACTGCCGATGTCATTCGGGCAGTTCAGTTTGCTCGCTCGCATGGCCTGCTGACCGCCGTCCGCGGAGGCGGCCACAGCTTCTCCGGTCAATCCGAATGCGACGGTGGGCTGGTCGTCGATCTTTCTCCGATGAAGGGGATTCGGGTGGATCCGGTGCGCCGGCAAGCCGCAGCGCAGCCAGGTGTCTTGCTGGGCGAGCTCGATTGGGAGACACAGGCATTTGGACTTGCGACAACGCTCGGCACCATCCCTAACACCGGCATTGCCGGCCTGACGCTCGGAGGCGGTCTGGGACGCCTCGCGCGCAAATACGGCCTTGCCTGTGACAACCTGCGCTCAGCCGATGTCGTCACGGCGGACGGAAGGCTGCTGCATGCGAGCGAGCAGGAGAACCCGGACTTGTTCTGGGGTCTGCGGGGCGGCGGCGGCAACTTCGGGATCGTGACGAGGTTCGACTATCTGCTCCATCCCGTCGGGCCCCGGGTGCTCGCTGGCGACAGGATTTACACGTTCCGCCATGCACGCAGCGTGCTCACCGCGGTGGCGGAGCTCGCCGACCACGCGCCGGATGAAATGTACTTCGATGCGTATGCCATCCGAGCTCCAAATCTGGCACTTCCGGGATTCGCGGTGGGCTTCGAAGCCTGCTACTGCGGCGAGCTGCGCGAAGGTGAGCGCTTGCTCGAGCCTTTGAAGAAGCTCGGCAAGCCCCTGTTCGACAGCTTGAGCGCCAAGACCTACCTCGCCGCCCAGGGAGTGGGAGCGAAGAATCCCGCTTACCCTGCGGGACGGAGCTATTACACGAAGTCCGGCTTTCTCGTCGGCGTTTCGACCGGCCTCATCGACGAGATCGTCCGGCGCTCCGAGGACGCCCCGCGAGCGGTGAGGGCCCTCGACTTCTGGCAGGGGCTTGGGGGCGCTGCCGGACGCGTGAAGCCCGATGCGACGGCGTTCTGGAACAGGCAGGCGAACTATTCTCTGGACTTGGAGGCCGCGTGGGACGGCCGTTCGCGGAACGCTGTCAATGTGAAGGCGGCGCGTGCCCTCTGGAGCGAGCTGGAGCCGTTTACCCGCGGCTACTACACCAACCTCGAGTCCGGCACGGACGAGCAGCGTCTGCGTACTACATACGGTGACAACTATCCGCGCCTGGTACAGCTGAAGGATAAGTACGACCCGACGAACTTCTTCCGGCTGAACGCGAACATCAAGCCGGCCTCGGTTTGAGGAGCCCCTCCGTGCCGCATTTGCCCTGAAATGCGCTGCCGAGGAGCACTCGCCGCCAACGCACTCGTGCTTGCCACGTCGATGGCGACCCCGCGCTTGCCGCAAATGCCGCGATC
>JASHTA010000111.1 GCA_030040795.1 Gammaproteobacteria bacterium
AAGATCTATATCGCGGATGAGGCGGCAAACGCCGTCGAGCGGTTCTTTCGCAAGCCGAATCTCATGGCGCTGCGGGAGATCTCGCTGCGGCGCGTCGCCGATCGCGTCGAGGCGGCCGCACGCGCTTCCGCGCCCACGGATCGTCAGTCTCGGCCGCGGCTCGCGCGCGAGCGCATACTCGTCGCAACCGGCCCCGACGCTCAGTCGGAGCAACTGGTGCGCGCGGGCAAGCGGCTCGCGGATGCGCTCGATGCGGAATGGACCGTGGTGTACGTCGAGACGCCCGCGCTCCTGAAGCTCTCGGAAGCGCAACGCAATCGCCGGATCGAGCTGCTGCGCCTCGGAGAATCGCTGGGGGCCGAGACCGTCACGCTCGATGGGCCGACGGCGACGGAGGCGCTCCTCGAGTATGCCGAGACCCGCAACGCAACGCGCGTCATGGTCGGTTCGCCAAAGCGCTTCGGCCTGAAGGCGTTGCTCAGACCGTCGGCCGCGACGGAGCTCGCCCGGCGCGCTCGGGGCTTCGATGTGATTACCGTTGCGCCAGCCGCGGATCGTCCGGCGCGAACGCCGCGGCGCGATGCGCGGGCGGAGGGTGTCCCCGCTCAAATCCGCTGGGATCGTTACCTGTGGGCCATCGCGGTCAGCGCCGCTTGTACCGCCCTCGCGTTTGCGACGTATCCGCATTTCGAGCGCGTCAATCTTGTGATGGTCTACCTCCTGGGCGTGACCATCGCCGGAGTGAGGCTTGGGCGAGGTCCCTCTGTCCTCACCACCGTGCTCAATGTCGCGGCGTTCGATTTTTGCTTCGTGCCGCCGCGGTTCACTTTCGCCGTCTCCGACGCTCAGTATCTCGTGACGTTCGGCGTGATGCTGATCATCGGACTCGTGATCGCCAACTTGATGGCGAGTGTGCGCCAGCAAACGCGTGTCGCGGGAGCGCGCGAGCGGCGTACGGCGCTCCTATATGCCATGAGCCGCGAGCTTACCGCCACGCGCGGCACTGCACACATGGCAGCCGTGGCCGTACGCCACGTCGCCGAAGTATTCCAATGCGGAGCCGTGGTCCTTCTGCCCGATGCGGCTGGCAAGCTTCACTACCCTGCGGACCCGCCCGTCGAGCAATCGCTGCGCGGCGCCGATCTCGCCGTGGCGCAGTGGGTCGCGGATCATGGCCGGGAGGCGGGACTCGGCACCGATACCCTTACCGCCGCGCCGGCACTGTACGTGCCCCTCGGGGACAGTGAGCGCCGGCTCGGCGTGCTTGCCGTACTGCCACGCAACGCGCGGCGCGTGTTGCTCCCGGAACAGCGGCATTTGCTCGAGACCTTCGCCGGTCAGATCGGCATCGCCGTTGAGCGGGAGCAGCTCGCCGAGAGCGCCGAGTCCGGCCGCATTGCGGCCGAGCGGGAGAGTCTGCGCAATACGCTGCTCGCCTCCATCTCACACGACCTGCGCACGCCCCTCGCCGCCATGGCCGGCGCCGGCAGTACGCTCGCGGAGCAGGGCACATCGCTCGATGAGGCCACGCGCCGGAGCCTCGCCCGATCGATCGAGGCCCGGGCCCGCGAGATGTCCGAGCTGATCTCGAATGTGCTCGATCTCATGAGGCTCGAGTCCGGAGAGATCGTTCTGCGACTCGACTGGCAGATGCTCGAAGATCTGCTGCAAGCAGCGGTCGCCGCGCTCGGCCCTCGGCTTGCGGCGTATCCGCTCGAGACGCGGCTCTCGCCCACGCTGCCTCCCGTTTACGTCGACGCGGCGCTCGTCGTGAAGGTCTTCACGAACCTGCTCGACAATGTCCTCAAATACACGCCAGAGCATACCCGCGTGACGGTCTCGGCGGCCGCGGACGGTCCCTTTGTCCGAGTCACCGTGGATGACAGCGGTCCCGGTCTACCGCCGGGGGATCCTGAGCGGCTTTTCGAGAAGTTTCAGCGCGGCACGGAGGAGGGCGCAGCGATCGGCGTCGGCTTGGGACTTGCCATCTGCAGGGCGGTCGTGCGCGCCCACGGGGGCGAGATCGAGGCACACAGCCGGCCCGGTGGCGGCGCGCGGTTCGAGTTCACGCTGCCGGCGACGGAGCCGTCAGCCGGCGCTCACACCGCGCACGCTCCACAGACATAGGCTGCCTGAGCCGCGTCCATGACCCAGGCAATGCATCAGATTCTGGCCGTCGAGGACGATCCCGTCATCCGGAGCGTGCTCCGAGCGCTTCTCGAGTCCGAGCAGTTCAGGTTCGTGGAGGCTGCGACGGCCGAGCGCGCGGAGATCGAGGCACGTGCGCACAAGCCCGATCTGCTGCTGGTCGACCTCGGACTTCCCGATGGGGACGGACTCACCGTGATTCGACGGGTGCGCAGCTGGTCTCCGGTGCCGATCATCGTCCTGTCGGCGCGCACGCAAGAGGAGCAGAAGATCGCCGCGCTCGATTCCGGCGCTGACGACTATGTGACCAAGCCCTTCAGCGCTCCGGAGCTCCTTGCACGCATCCGCGCGGCGCTGCGTCGCAATGTTCGGAGCGCGGACGTGCCGGAGCAGCTCGTGATCGGCCGGGCGCGCATCGATCTGTCGCGCCGCGAGGCGCAGGGCATCGACGGGGAGTCGCTCCATCTCACGCCGCTCGAGTATCGAGTGCTCGAGTGTCTCGCCCGCCACGCGGGATTCATCGTGACGCAGGACCAGCTGGTGCGCGAGGTATGGGGTCCCACGCGCCTCGGCGATACGCGGAGCCTCAGAGTATGCATCAAGAATCTGCGGGCCAAGCTCGAGCCGGATCCGCATCGCCCCGCGCATCTGATCACGGAGCCCGGCCTGGGCTACCGTCTACGTCCCGACTGAGCGATACAAGCGTCTAGATCGTCAGGCGCTGCTGGGCGACGGTCGGCGGCGTTCCGGTGGATAAAGGCGCGCGTCCACCCGATAGACCGTGGCATGTCGCTTCCAGTCGCACCTTGCCACTACCCCGCCTGGACTCGAGGAAGCCTGATCGATCAAACGACGGTGGCGCGCAGCGCG